>CAUVLB010000001.1:0-19102 GCA_963552595.1 uncultured Stomatobaculum sp.
GGCAAGATCTTCGCTCCGCTTCAGCTTCGGCTGGGAGAACACGGAGGAAGAAGTGAGAGAAGCCGCGGCCATCGTCATAGACCGCGCAAATAAACTGAAGGAGGATGCGGCACCATGATCAGAGATTTTCAAATTGCACTGTTTCGACTTCGGGATTACGGAAAACTGTTGCGGAGAGGGCTTGGGCGTTTTATCGCTTTCTGCCTGATGCTCAGCATGTTCACTTGGCTCGCGATCTATGTGATTCCGATCGGGGCGGCCTGGCTTCGGGTGGGCGGCGTGCGCCACTTCTTGGATGAGCACATCCCGGACTTCACGCTGGAGAACGGAAAGCTCTCGATGCCGAAGGGGATACACATTGAGGGCGCGGACTATTACATCGACATCAACACGAGCCCGGAGAATCACATTAATCTCGAGGCGCAGGAGACCCGCACACTGATGGCGCTTAAGAGTGTTGTGTTGCTCGGCGACGCCGATCAGCTCATCATGCAGAGCGAGGGAACGGGGATCGGGAGTCGATATCAGCAGATTCGATTTAACGAAATCTCGGGCTATTTGAACAAGGACGTTCTGCTCTCGCTCACGCGCTATCTCTATCTGGCGATGGTGCTGGCAGGCATTTTTCTCTTCTTTGTGACGCTGATCGGCTTCTTTCTCTTCAACCTGTTTGAGACCCTGCTCGCTCTTGTGCTGGCAAGAATACTGCGCGTGCGGCTGCGCTATGGGGAGTGTTATCGCCTCGTGGCCTATGCGAGGGCCACTTCCACCCTCTTGGTGGCGCTGATAAGCCTCGCGGGTTTTTACACGGAACTCTTGCTCTACCCGGCGCTGGTGCTGGATCTCTTCATCTTTTACCGTGCGCTGCAGGCGGGACTTACGCGCGACGAGGACGCGGTGAGCGCACAAGCGGCGCGGGAACTCAGCATTCGCACCGCACCCCGCGACGCGGCGGAAACCGCAGTCGATGTAAGGGATGCGGAGACGCAGGCGGCGGATACAGAGACAGAGCAGGGTGCGGAGAGTCGTGAGAGCGGCGCGGCGCAAACGCCGGAAACGGAAGGGTACGGTGAGTCGCACACAGCGGAGACCGGGGAGACACAGGCCAATGATGCGGCTTTACCGGACGGCGAGACAGAGGAAGAAGACAGAGCGACCCGCGAGGACATCACGCCGAGCGACGGCTGGAGTTTTTGAGTTTAGGATACGGAGAGGAAGAACGGATGGGCAAGAAGGTGGTAGTCGGCATGTCCGGCGGTGTGGACAGCTCGGTCGCTGCCTACCTCCTGAAGGAGCAGGGCTATGAAGTGATCGGCGTGACCATGCAAATCTGGCAGAGCGAGACGCAGTGCGAGGTGGAGAAAAAGGGCGGTTGCTGCGGTATCTCCGCTGTGGAAGATGCGCGCCGCGTGGCGGAAGTGCTGGACATTCCCTACTATGTGATGAACTTTCGCTCGGAATTCAAGCGCGATGTCATCGATTACTTTGTGCGGGAGTACCGCCTGGGGCGCACGCCGAATCCCTGCATTGCCTGCAATCGCTATGTGAAGTGGGAGGCGCTGCTTACGCGCAGTCTTATGCTCGGCGCGGACTACATTGCGACCGGGCACTACGCGCGGGTTATAACACTTGAAAACGGGCGCTACGCACTCGCAAGCTCCAAGACCGCCGCGAAGGACCAGAGCTATGCGCTCTATAACCTCACGCAGCGTCAGCTTGCCCATACCTTGATGCCGATCGGCGAATACGAGAAGCCCGAGGTTCGCGCCATCGCGGCGGCGGCCGGGCTTCCGGTCGCATCGAAGCCGGACAGCCAGGAAATCTGCTTTGTGCCGGACGGCGACTACGCGCGCTTCATTGACGAGAGCACGGGGGAAAGGGCTTTGCCCGGCAAATTTGTGCGGGCTGACGGAACGGTGCTCGGTGAGCACAAGGGTCTCACGCATTACACCGTAGGCCAGCGGAAGGGGCTCGGAATCGCGTTCGGCGAACCTATGTATGTAATCGAACTTCGTCCGGAGCAAAACGAAGTGGTACTCGGCACGGGCAATGAGGTGTATGCGGAAGAACTGCTCGCGGGAGATGTGAACTGGATGGCCGTTGCGCCGCCGCCTGCAGGAGAAACGCTCTGCTGTCGCGCCAAGATACGCTATAACCACAGCGGCGCGGCTTGCAGGGTCACGGTGCTTCCGGACGGAAAGATACGGGTTGCCTTTCCCACACCGCAGCGCGCGGTGACACCGGGACAGGCAGTTGTGCTCTACACGGATTCGGGCGCAGTGCTCGGGGGAGGAACCATTGAGGCGGAATAAGACAGTGCTTGTTTTCGGCATCGCACTCGGCATTGCGGCGCTCGGCGCCTGCGGAAATAAAAAGCCCATGGAAATGACGCTCGAGGAGAGCAGTGTCATTGACCTGCATCAGACGGAGACAACGGCGAGCAGCGGAACCATGGAGGCGCGGCCGGAGGACATTGTGAACGGCTATCGCTTCAGCGGCGATAACCGTATCCTCTACTGCACGGCAGAGGAGGCGGTGCTCCGCGACAAGCCCGGCACGGACGGCAATCCGGCCGGCAAGGTGAAGAAGGGAGATGCGCTCCGCTGCACGGCGGTCAATGTGCGCTGGCTCCGCTTTGAGTGGAAGGATAAGACCGTCTACGGCGCGGCGGAACAGTTTGCACCGGCGAATGCGGGAGAGACGAGCGAGAGCATAGACTGGAACCGCGAGAGCGCAGAGGTCGGTGTGGCACCGGACTGAGAATTGCAATAAGTTTTGCGTGACAAAGTGCGCAAGCTTTGCTATAATTTTCTGGTGTTTGGAGAGTTACCCAAGCGGTTCAAGGGGGCGCACTCGAAATGCGTTAGGCCGGGTGACCGGTGCGTGGGTTCGAATCCCATGCTCTCCGCGAAGAAAAAGAGCTGTAGAGAAGCCTTCTCTACAGCTCTTTTTGTCTGACGGCGCACACAGCTTCGGTCGGCGGACAAGTTTTTCACAGCACGGGTTTGCGTCGCCGCGGGAAGACTGCCGCGTGCTTCCTGTCTTGGAAACTCCGGCGCAGAGTGCTAAAATGAAACGGACAACAGAGCGTTTCAGACAAGAGCGCAGAGCGCGGAGGAAAGAACATGGGAGATATCGCAGAGATTGTCGAGATGTTTGAGCGGGAGATGCCGATTAAGCTCTTCTGGATGGATGAGGACAAGCGGGAGCATGAGGAGGAAGCGCCGCTCCGCATGATAGAGGCGGTGAATCTGCTCGGTTACATTGCCCCCACGGTTAAGACCTTGGACTGGCTCTTTGATGAACTCCGGAACCGCGTCTCGCGGAGCTTTATCCGGGCACAGGAGAACAGCGGCCTGGAGCGCGCCTATGTGGACGGCAAGGTGCGCATTGACAACGAGGCGGTCTATAAGTATCTGGATGCCTTCGATGCGATTGTCCTGGAACTCCGCGACAACATTACCTTTGTGCGCCTCTCGGAGCGCGGACGGAAAATTTACCGCGAGGCGGCGGTGCGGGAATTCCGCGACAGGGTGCAGTGAGGCGAGAAAGAAAAAGAAAACGTCCGGGCGGAACGATAGAAGTTCCGCCCGGTTTTTTGGCTTAAAAAACCACCGCACCGTCATCCCCTTTGTCCTCTGAGCCGCTATAATAAAAGGCAAACAGTCGGAGGAGGAATCCATGTACAGCACAAGCCTATGCTATCTGGAGCGCGATGGGAAGTGGCTCATGCTACACCGTGTGACTAAGAAGAACGACATCAACGAGGGCAAGTATGTCGGTGTCGGCGGCAAGTTTTTAGAAGGGGAGAGCCCGGAAGAGTGCGCGGCGCGCGAGGTCTTTGAGGAGACGGGCTATACGCTCACGCATTACCGCTATGCGGGGATTGTGACCTTTGTTTCCGACCGCTTCGAGGCGGAGCACATGCACCTTTTTTCGGCGGACGGCTTCACGGGGGAATATCACGACACGGAAGAGGGTATTTCTTCCTGGGTCCCGAAGGAGGAGGTCTTAAAGCTGCCGCTCTGGGAGGGCGACCGCATTTTCCTGCCCCTTTTACAGCGCGATATCCCGTTCTTTTCACTGAAACTTTGTTATGAGGGCGATGCTTTGGTGGCGGCAAAGTTAAACGGCAGTCCGCTGCCCCTTTGAACTCGGCAAAAAGAGACAGAAGCAGGGAGAATACCGGCGCAAAAAACGTTCTTTTGCGAACTTGCACAGCAAAACAGAGCTATGCTACACTGAGCCCGTAACCGGCAAAACTGGGAGGGTTGTTTGACCCGCGGGGGGGCTATGCTCGACAATATTACAAATTTGTTTCTCTTTATCGGAGGACTCGGTATGTTCCTCTACGGCATGCATGTCATGGCGGAAGGAACACAAAAGTCTGTCGGCAACAAGATGAAGGATTTCCTGGGGATGCTGACTTCGAACCGGCTGAAGGCTGTGCTGGTCGGAACCCTGATCACCGGCATCATCCAGAGTTCGGGAGCGACCACGGTCATGGTCGTCGGTTTCGTCAGTGCGGGACTCATGACCCTGAGTCAGGCAGTCGGCGTCATCATGGGTGCGAACATCGGTACCACGGTGACCGCATGGATAGTCTCGCTGAGTCAGATCGGCGATTCCATGAAGATGCTGAATCCGGAGTTCTATGCACCGGTCTTAATCGGCATCGGCGCGGGCATCATCATGTTCTCCAAATCGGAGACCAAGAAGAGCCGCGCAGAAATCATCATCGGTTTCGGACTTCTGTTCCAGGGTCTCAAGTTCATGTCGGAGGCGGTTGCGCCCTACACGGATGCACCTATCTTTGCGACTGTCTTTACCACCCTCGGCTCGAACCCGTTCCTCGGCATGCTTGCCGGTGCGGTCGTCACGGCCATCTTACAGAGTTCTTCGGTCTCGGTCGGTATCCTGCAGATGCTTGCGGGCAACGGCCTCATCATGACCAATGCGGCAATCTTCATCACCCTCGGTGAGAACATAGGCTCCTGCGTGACCGCAATGCTCTCCTCGATCGGCGGCTCCCGCGATGCGCGCCGTGCGGCAGTCATGCACCTTTCCTTTAACATGATAGGTGCGATACTCTTCACGGTGCTTAGCATTGTGCTCTTTGCGATGAAGCCTGCACTCGCGCACTACCACATCAGCCCCGTGCAGATTTCCTTGTTCCACACGGGCTTTAAGCTCATCATGACCATTTTGCTATTCCCCTTCGGCGAGCAGCTGGTCAAGCTTTCGGGCATTCTGGTTCCGGAAAAGAAAGGCGAGCAGCTTGCGGGCGAGAAGAAGGACGAGGCATTTGCAACCCGTCTGGATCCGCGTATTTTCGAGCAGCCGGCCATTGCGGTCGCAGCTCTCTCGAACGAGGTCGCGGAGATGGGCAAGCTCACGCTCCGAAATGTGGAGCGCGCCTGCGAGGTCTGCTTTACGCAGGATGAGGCGGTCATGGCGGAAATCAATGAGACCGAGAAGAAGATCAACGCGATGAACCGTGAGCTCTCGGAGTATTTAATTAAGGCGAACACACTGCCGGTCAACGACCACCAGAGATTGGTCATCACGGATCTCTTCAATACGCTGACGGACTTGGAGCGCTCGGGCGATCACGCGGAAAATATCGTGAAGGGCGTGAACATCTTAAAGACCCGCGGTCTGGAGTTCTCGGAGACCGGAAAGAACGACCTCCGCGAGCTGACGGATGCGGTACTCGAGGCTTTCCGCAACGCGGTCAAGGCGAGAGAAGAGCACAGTGTCTCGAACGCGCGCAAGGTGAGCGCGTGCGAGGACCTCGTGGATTCCCTGCGCGATGAGCAGAAGGAGCGCCACATGGAGCGTCTCTCGAAGGGAGAGTGCAAGCCCGAGGCGGGCCTCGTGTTCATTGAGATCATCGATAACCTGGAGCGTATTTCCGACCACGCGCAGAATGTGGCCGAATACATCATGAATGAGATATAAATCTTAAATTATTCTTGAGGTTTTGCACAACAAATGCTAGGATGAAGGCAAGAGTCCTAGCAAAGTTGCCGGATTTTGTGAGAGGCGTCTGTGTCTTTTGGGCACAGACGCCTTTTTGTATTCCGGCATGGTACGGGGACGGAGGCAAATGCCTACAGGCTGAGTAAAGGGGGATGTGAACATGGGTAGATGCAAGCATTGCGGCAGTGAAGTGGGCGAAGGCGAGCTCTTTTGCGGAAACTGCGGTACCCGGCTTTCGGAGGAGACAACAAAGGAGGCGGCGGGCGCTGCCGTAGATGCGGCGGAACAAACTGCGGATACAGAGCCGGAGGGAAGTCGGGCGGAGTCCCCTGAGCCGGAAATGACGGCGCAGACGGAACAGGACGGAAACGAAGCGCCGCGCGGAGTGGCGGAAGAGACGACGCAGACGGCAACGGCCGAAAGCGCGGTGCGGACGGCAGCTCCGCAGGAAAGAGCCGGAAAGAAAAAAAAGGGCGGGCTCTTTGCCCTGCTCGGCGCGGCGGCGCTTGCGCTTTTTTTGCTCGGCTTCGGCCTTCGCACGGTACTGAAAACGACAGAGTCGGTCGGTCAGCGTTTTCTCCGCGTGCAGCTCGAAACACTGGAGCGCGAGGGCAAGGCGTTTGATGGCATGGAAAAGGTCTTTGAGAACGGCTTTTCGAGTGATTTTCTGCTCACCGCGAAGCTCAGCGAGAGCCGCATGATTGCGCTCTCTCGGAGCGGCATACTCTCGGAGAGCGGCATGCGCATTTTGCGAGACGGAATACGCGCGCGCTTCTATCTCGGAAAGAAGCTTGAGAAGGCAGTGCTCAACCTGGAATTTGCGAGCGGGGAGAACCCGGTGCTGAATGTGGACTGCTTTATTGATTCGGAGCGGCTGGGCTTTCACATTCCGCAGGAGAGCGAGAAGGTCTATGTGACGCGCTATCCGGAAGTACTGCGGGAGATGGGCAGCGAATCGCGTATCAGCACAGCTCTCTTTGCGGAGCTGCGTTTCCCGAAGGAACTCGGCAGGGCTTCGGCAAAGCGCTACGGCAAACTTTTGGCGGGGGCTGTGAACCGCAACAACTTAAAGGTCGAAAAGCGGAGCTACCGCTCGCGCGTCTTAAAGCCGGAGTTAAAGCATTCGCTCGACAAGGACTATACCGTGTACAGCTTTGAGCCGAATGCTGCGGAACTGGAGCGCCTCTTCCGCAACCTCGCGGATGCGATGGAGAAGGACAGCGAGCTGGCAGCCTGGTTTGACAGACGTCAGGAAATCGGCGAGCAACTTGCACAGGCAGCGGGCATATACCGGGGGCAGGGGGCCAAGTTCGCGGACCTCGCGGATACGCTTCGGGATAACGCAGAAGACTACGCCGAGTATTTGGAAGACCGAAAGTTTGCCTGGAAGCTTGTGACAGAGGGGAAGGAAGTCCGCGCGATTGCGATTCAGCTCGACGGCGGCGACACTTCGCTCTTCTGCTATGAGCGCGATACGGATAAGGACAAGCTGTACCGCGGGGTCAGCGTGCCCGGCCTTGTCCTGACGGAGAAGCGGGATCGCGAGAAGAGCGGCTACTACGGGACCTTGGCGGGGCGTGTCAGTTGGGGATACAGCACGGCACAGTTTGCACTCAAGTACAACAACCTGGACTTTAAGAAGGGGAGTGTGCTCGGCCTGCCCTGCGGAAAGTACCGCCTTAGCTTAAACGACAGCGGTTCGGAGGCTGAGCTTAAGTTCGAGGTGAGAGATGAGGGCGGTTACTCTTACTATGAGCTGAAGAACGATTACGGCAGCTTCACCTTAAAGGCGTCGAAGTCCGGCAGTGCGACGCTTCCGGAGGGCGAGGAAGAGAACATCGACGATGAATTGCTGGATGGCAATATATCGCAGCGGCGAATTTCGGATTTTATCAGTGAGCTCTGAAAAAGAACGGGGGAAAAGAGATGTATTGCAGGTATTGCGGGGCTGCGTTAAAGCCCGAGGCAAAGTTTTGTACGAGTTGCGGCATGAAGATACAGCCTTCCGGTAAGCCGGAAGAAGCAAAGAGCGAAGCGCAGAAGACGGCGGGAACGGCTGCGGCCGCTGCGGGCGCGAACGCGGAAGCGGAGCTTGGGACAGCGGAGGCGGCGGAAGGCGCGGCAAGAGAAGCGGTAAAAGAAGCGGCAAAAGAAGCGATGCCCGCCGCGCCTCAGCCGCCGGATGAGAAAAAGCCGGAGGGCGGAAAGTCGAAGAAGGGACTGCTCCTCATTCCGCTCTTCTTACTGCTCGCGGGCCTCGGCGTGGGTGTCGGTATTTTGATCGGTTCCCGTCAGGGCGGCGGAAAGCAGGGCGATCCCTTTGCAAAGCGTGAGACCCGGGAGAGCAGCGAGACGAGCGCGGAGGGAAGCGGTGAGAGCACTGCGGCGGAGGATGCGTCCGAGAGCGGTGCGGACGGCGACGGCGAGGCTGCCGAGCGGGAAGAGAAATTTGTTCTCGCGGATGAAAACACGGAGCTCGGCGCCCTGCAGCGCAGCATTGCGACTTTAAACAGCGAAGCGGCTGCGGGACAGCGCATTGACATCTTTGCGATTAAGCGCAACCCGGGCGTGCGCAATCCGGGGGCAAGCTGGAACTCGGATGTCTTTTACACCCTCGAGGGCTATGAGAACCGACCGGGCTATGTGAACAAGAACCTCTGCCGCCTTGAGCAGAAGCAGCTCATCAATGCGGACACGGGAAATCTCATCGACTACATGGTCTACATCAACCCGAACGACGGCGTTGCAAACAAGATTGTCGCGATTGAATACCTGGTCAGCGGAGGTCTGCAGGTCACGGAGTATTACTATGACGCAAACCGCATGCCGCGCTTTGTCTACCAGTATCTCATCGACAACTATGTCGCGGGCTACGCGGTGCCGGACAAGGCCGGTGAGCGCTTCCTCTTCGGAAACGACACCCTGCTCACCTGGCGCGCGGTGCGAGACGGCGGCTTTAAGTGGAACTGCGCGGCAAACGGAAGTGAGGCAGAGCGTCTCAGAAAGTCCTGGCCGGCCAATACGATTTTCCTCTATCAGAACGAGAGTGCGGACATGCAGCGTGCCTTCGACGAGCGGGAATCGCGGATGTTGAACGCAGCCTACAACACCTATGAGACCGTCATGAACGCGCAGAACCTCACGGGTATCAGCGGCTATGCCTACGATGAGCAGGGGCAGGGCGTCGAGAACGCGAAGGTCATGCTCTATCGAAGCGAGGACAGAAAGTTGCTCTTCGAGGGCAAGACCGACGCGGAGGGGCGCTACCGCATCATAGTTCCCGGCGAGAGCAGACAGTATGAACTTCGTCTTGTGAAGGCACCCTACCAGTCCTGCGAGATCTACGGCATCCAGGTGGACAGCGAGCAGCTCACGGCCTACCAGACGCCGGTCTACTTCCTTCCGCGCGGCGGCGCGCAGACCGACTACCGCCTGCGTCTCGGCGATGCGCTCCACTATAACGAGAGCGGCAGCGGCATGCGCACCGTGTTTGCCTCGGTCATCAACGTGCGCGCCGGCATCAACAACCGCACGGGTCGCATTGTGGGCACGGCGCAGACGGACAGCACCGGTGTCGCGAATGTGAAGCTCCGTCCGGGAGTCTACACCGTAGAGCTCGTTGCGGACGGCTATGAGACGGTCTACGACACGCTGATTGCGCGAAGCGACGGCGAAACCGAGAAAGAGTTCTTTGCGGCGCCGACCGTCGGCTCGGGTCAGGTCTCGATTGTATTGACCTGGGGCGCGGTTCCCTCGGATTTAGACTCCCACCTCTTTACACAGCGCGGCACGACCAGCTCGCACGTCTGGTTCGGCGGCAAGGTGGACAGTTTCGGAAACGACTTGGATGTGGACGATGTGAGCTCCTACGGACCGGAGACCGTGACCATTAAGCAGTTCTCCGCCGAGGACTATTACAAGTACTGTGTCGTTGACTTCACGAACAGCGCGCAAAGCAACTTCCAGAGCTACGAGCTCTCGAACTCGGGTGCGACCGTTCAGGTCTACACGGATCAGGGACTCGCGGCGACCTACCACGTGCCGACCAACCGCCCGGGTGTGGTCTGGGAGATTTTTGAAATCCGCAACGGCAGAATTACGCCGATCCAACGCTACTACAATTATGCGAGCACGCAAGACTGGTGGATGCACGATTGAGTGCCCATTTCCTTCCTTGCATTTTTACGGGCACAAAGGTAGAATGAAATAGAAAATAACAGTTTGGTTCCGCAGCAATTACAGGAGGGTATAAGCCATGGTTAAAGTTGCGATTAACGGATTTGGACGTATCGGACGCCTTGCGTTCCGTCAGATGTTTGAGACGGAGGGTTACGAGGTTGTCGCAATCAACGATCTCACGAAGCCGGAGATGCTCGCACACTTGCTGAAGTACGATACTTCGCAGGGCAGCTTCCTCGGAAAGTACGGCGAGGGCAAGCACACGGTCGAGGCGGGTGAGGATTCCATCACCGTTGACGGCAAGAAGATTACGATTTACAAGGAAGCGGACGCAAAGAACCTTCCGTGGAAGGCTCTGGATGTCGATGTCGTCCTTGAGTGCACCGGTTTCTACACCTCGAAGGAGAAGGCTTCGGCTCACCTTGAGGCAGGCGCAAAGAAGGTTGTCATTTCCGCACCGGCGGGCAACGATCTGCCGACCATCGTGTACAACGTCAACGAGAAGACGCTGACCAAGGAAGACAAGATTATCTCCGCGGCTTCCTGCACGACGAACTGCCTCGCACCGATGGCAAAGGCTCTGAACGACTACGCGCCGATTCAGTCCGGCATCATGAGCACCATTCACGCTTACACCGGCGATCAGATGATTCTCGACGGCCCGCAGAGAAAGGGCGATTTAAGAAGATCGAGAGCCGGCGCTGCGAACATTGTCCCGAACTCCACCGGCGCGGCTAAGGCTATCGGCCTGGTCATCCCGGAGCTGAACGGCAAGCTCATCGGTTCCGCACAGCGTGTCCCGGTCACGACCGGTTCCACGACCATCCTGGTCGCGGTTGTCGCGAAGGATGAGGTCACGAAGGAAGAGATTAACGCGGCAATGAAGGCAGCGGCAAACGAGTCCTTCGGCTACAACACGGATGAGATTGTTTCTTCCGATGTCATCGGCATGCGCTACGGTTCCCTCTTCGATGCAACTCAGACCATGGTCAGCAAGATCGCGGACGGTTGCTATCAGGTTCAGGTTGTCTCTTGGTATGACAACGAGAACTCCTACACGAGCCAGATGGTTCGCACGATCAAGTACTTCGCAGAGCTGTAAGCATCTGCTTTTGCAAGGCGACTCTCGCGGGTCCGGTCTTTGGACCGGGCCCGCTTTTTTATGACTTAGACGGAGGAAAAGCATGTTAAACAAGAAGACCGTAGATGATCTCAAAGACTTAAAGGGCAAAAAAGTACTGGTGCGCTGCGATTTCAACGTTCCGCTGAAGGACGGCGTGATTCAGAACTTTAACCGCATCGACGGCGCGCTGCCGACCATCAAGAAGCTCCTCGACCAGGGCGCAAAGGTGATTCTCTGCTCCCATCTCGGCAAGCCGAAGGGCGAGCCGCTCCCGGAGATGAGCCTTTCCCCGGTCGCACCGGCACTTTCCGAGCGCCTCGGGATCCCGGTCAAGTTTATCTCGGATCCGGTTGTGACCGGTGAAGAGACCCGGAAGGCGGCTGCGGACTTAAAGGACGGCGAAGTGTTGCTCCTTGAGAACACGCGCTACCGCGTCGAGGAGACCAAGTACGGCAAGGATGAGGCAGCCGAGAAGTACGCGGAAGAGCTCGCGGCGCTTTGTGACGACGGCATTTTTGTCGATGACGCCTTCGGCACCGCACACCGCGCACACTGCTCGAATGTCGGCGTCACGAAGCACTGCAAGGAGAACGTGGTCGGCTACCTCATGGAGAAGGAGATTCGCTTCCTCGGTCAGGCGGTCGAGAACCCGGTGCGCCCCTTTGTCGCGATTCTCGGCGGCGCTAAGGTCTCGGATAAGCTGAACGTCATCAACAACCTGCTCGATAAGGTGGATACGCTGATCATCGGCGGCGGCATGGCATATACCTTCTTAAAGGCAGAGGGACAGAGCATAGGCAACTCGCTCTGCGAGGAGGATAAGCTCTCTTACTGCCTCGACATGCTGAAGAAGGCAGAGGAGAAGGGCGTTAAGCTCCTGCTTCCGGTGGACCATGTTGCGGCGGAAAAGTTTGCGGCCGATGCACCGCACAAGGTGGTAGATGAGATCCCGGATGGCTACATGGGCCTCGACATCGGACCGAAGAGCATTGCGCGCTTTACCGAGGCGCTGCAGGGCGCAAAGACCGTGGTCTGGAACGGACCTATGGGTGTCTTTGAGTTTGAGGCGTTTGCGGCGGGTACCCTGGCTGTCTGCAAGGCAGTCGCGGAGCTGAAAGATGCGACGACCGTGGTCGGCGGCGGCGATTCCGTGAACGCGGTGAAGCGCCTCGGCTTTGCAGATCGCATGACGCACATCTCGACCGGCGGCGGGGCGTCCCTCGAGTTCCTGGAGGGCAAGGAGCTCCCGGGTGTTGCGGCGGCGGATAACAAAGATTGAAGGAGCGGAAGATGAGAAGAAAGATTATTGCGGGAAACTGGAAGATGAACATGACGCCGACGGAGGCGAAGGCACTTGCTAAAACCCTGGCGCCGCTCGTTAAGAACCCGGAGGTGGATGTGGTCTACTGCGTGCCCTTTATCGACATCTTCCCGGTCAAGGAAGTGATTGCGGGCACGGCGGTGCACCTCGGCGCGGAGAATGTCTACTTCGAGGAGAAGGGCGCGTACACCGGCGAGACCTCCCCGGAGATGTTAAAGGACGCGGGCGTCGAGTATGTAATCATCGGCCATTCCGAGCGGAGAGAGTACTTTCATGAGACCGACGAGATCATCAACAAGAAGCTCTTAAAGCTCCTCGAGCACCAGTTTAAGCCGATACTCTGCTGCGGCGAGAGCCTTGCGCAGCGCGAGGCGGGTGTCACGATGGACTTCATCCGCACCCAGTTAAAGCTCGCGTTTCAGGGCGTCAGCGCTTCGGATGCGGCAAAGGTTACCATCGCTTACGAGCCGATTTGGGCCATCGGCACCGGCAAGACCGCGACCGTCGCACAGGCGGAGGAAGTGTGCCGCGGCATTCGTGAGACCGTGAAGGAGCTCTACGGCGAGAAGGTTGCGGAGGAGATTCGCATTCAGTACGGCGGCTCTATGAACGAGAAGAACTGCAAGGAGCTGCTTGCGGAGCCGGATATCGACGGCGGCCTGATCGGCGGCGCGTCCTTAAAGCCGGAGTTCGGAAAGATTGTAAATTACAAGGCACTCTGAGCCTTTTAAAAGGCGGAATGCAAAGAGCGGCGCAGCGCAGGCTGTGCCGCTTTTTGTGTCGCAAAAACGAGCTGCCGCCTTGCATCCGAAGCAGTAAGGCATAAGAGAGAGGAATCGGAAGGCGAGGCACGCGTCCGGTATGGGAGATAAGGCACGCCAAAGTTTGTTGACAGGCATAGAGCAACGGCGTATTATCAATGTAGTAAGCTATTTCACGTAAAAGCGTTTGCCGCAGGAGCGGCATTGACGCCGGGACGGTGCACTCCAACGACAGTTTAGCGAAAGTTTATCGGTTCTCGCATGACCGTTTGTTCTCGCCGCCTATTATCTATGGTAAAATAGCTTCGTTATAACGGATTAATACAGCAAAGCGAGGTACCGGAATGATTCGTGGAAGAAAATCCCTTGCATGCCTGCTGAGTGCGGTCGCGGTGGTGAGCACCGTGGCCTCTCCGCTCAGCGCCTATGCAAATACAAGCAGTAACTTTGCTTATCGCCGTCAGGTCATAGCGCTCTCGGGCATTATGCCGACCACCGGCGGTATGTCGGAAAAGGTGACGCGCGCGCAGTTTGCGCAGATGTTGGTCAGAGCCTCCGCCTACCGCAGTGTGCTCACAAAGACCAGCAATGTTTCCGCCTTCGCGGATGTGAAGTCGGGCGATGAGTACGCGGCTTCGATTCGTCTTGCGGCGGAGCAGGGCTGGATGACCGGCTATCTCGGCGGCAAGTTCAAGCCGAACGAGCCCGTGCGCTTAAATGAGGCCGCAAAGGGCGTGCTTGGGCTTCTCGGCTATACGGCGGAGGACTTTGCGGGTGACCAGTTCAACAAGCGCATGGCGCAGTATGCGAGCTCTGACTTAAACGAGAACATGGGCTACAGCGACCCGCAGACAGAGCTCACAAAGGCGGACTGCGTAAACCTCTTCTATAACCTCCTGAAGGCAAAGCAGAAGAGCGGCGGCGTCTATGCGAGCGTGTTGAATGCCGAGGTGGATGCGCACGGCGAGGTGAACGCCCTCAAGATGGCGGACAATACGACGCGCGGCCCGAAGGTCGCCGAGAGCCGCACCCAGGTGGACAACATCATCCCCTTCCGCTTAGACGATGCGACCATCTTCATGAACGGCAGAGAGGTGCAGAAAGAGGCGCTCTATGCCGCGGCGGCACAGTACGCGGTCATCTATTACAGCTCGCAGACCAAGACGGTATGGGCTTACAACGCGGATACGGATTCCGATGCAGACAAGCGCGTGGTGCGCGGTGTGGTTGAGGCCATCTACTACCAGAGCACGAATACGCTCACGCCGAGCGCGGTCAAGCTGGACGACGGCAATGTCTATCAGCTCAACTCGACCGAAATGCAGTTTGTGTTCTCTGTCTACGGCAGTGTGAAGGTCGGCGATCATGTTGTCCTGATTTATCAGGCTTCCTCGGGCGGCGCGTCCGGCGAGGGCGAAGAGGGCAGCCAGAGCCTCAGTGTTGTGGACTACGTGGAACCGTAAACGAGAAGGGGGCAGACAGTGGCAGAAGAAGTAAAGCCGAAAAAGGGGCTCAGCAAAAAGGCAAAGAAGAACATACGGCGCGCGGTCATCGCACTGGCGGTCATCGGCATAGGCGGCGCTGTGGTAAAGTCCCGCATGGATGCGAGCCGCCGGGCAGCCATGGCGAGCACGGCGGTCATGACGGGCACGGCGACCATCGAGGATATCACGCAGAAGCTCTCATCGACCGGAACCATAGCCGCGAAGGATACCTACTCGATCACCTCTCTGGTGTCAAGCGGTACGATTACCGAGGCAAATTTTGAGGTCGGCGACCATGTCACCAAGGATCAGGTTTTATACCGCATCGACGATAAGCTCGCGGCCGCGGAGATGAAGAGCGCGCAGAGCGCCTTAGACCGCGCAAAGAAGAACTTGGATTCGGCCACGGTGGACTTAAACGATGCGAGAAGCAAGTACGGCGACGGCGTGTACAAGGCAACGCGCGCGGGGTATGTGACCAAGGTCTATGTGACCGACGGCGAGAAGATTTCGGGCGGCGGCACCCTTGTGGATCTCACGGATGACACGAGCATGACGGTGCGCATTCCCTTCCTCTCGGGCGAGGCGGATCTCATTCAAGTGGGCAATCCGGCGACCTTAACGCTCTCCGATACCATGGAGCAGGTCGAGGGCACGGTGCTCGCGGTTGGCGCACAGGAGAAGAGCCTGAGCGGCGGCCGCCTCGTGAAAGAGGTGACCATCTCCGTGAAGAACCCGGGCGGCTTGACGACCGATACCTCGGTCAGTGCGAGCATCAACGGTTTTAAATGTGTCGCGGAGGCAAAGTTCGAGGCGCATTACACCAGCAATATGGCGGCGGATCTCCCGGGCTCCGTGGACAGCATCAAGGTGCTGGTGCACGTGGGCGACTACATCCAGCCAGGCACGCCGATTTTCACGATGACGCCGAAGTCCGTGAAGGACATGCTTGAGACCTATTCGGACAAGGTGGACAGCGCGCAGACCGGCCTCGAGGCAGCACAGAAGGCTGTGGACAGTGCGAAGGAGACGCTCGACAACTACACGATTAAAGCCCCGATTGACGGCGAGGTCATCACGAAGGGCTATAAGGCAGGCGATAAGCTCGGCGGTTCGGGTCAGAGTGCGGGTAAGTCCGCGACGACGCTCGCAACCATTTACGACATGAGCGCCTACACCTTCAAAATGGCCATCGATGAGACGGATATCTCGAAGATTCAGGTGGGACAGCGAGTCGAAGTCACCGCGGACGCAATGCCGGGTGAGACCTTCGGCGGCACGGTTACGAACATTAGCTTAGAGGGCACGTCCCAGGGCGGTGTCTCGACCTACCCGGTGCAGGTTACGCTCGACAACACCGACAAGCTTCTGCCCGGCATGAACATCAACGCGAAGATTGTGGTGGGTTCCGCGAGCGGGGCGCTCTGCATTCCGGCAGATGCGCTCATGCGGGACAATCAGGTCTATGTGAAGGACGACTCCGTCACCGAGGCGCAGGGCGAGGTGCCGGTGGGCTTCCGTGCGGTCACGGTCGAAACCGGTCTCATCACCGCGGACAAGGTGCAAATCACTTCCGACAACATCAAGGCGGGCGATGTGGTCTATGTGCAGCCCAAGGTGTTGGACGAACCCGACGCCATGAGTATGTATATCAGCGGCGATCAGGGCGCTGCGGGCGATGCCGGTGCCGAGGGCGCGCCGGACGCCGACCAGGGCGGTGATGCGAATGGGCAAAATTAAGACAGTCCAGATCCCGCAGGGCGAGGTATTGATTGAGATCAAGGATCTCTGCAAGACCTATGTGATGGGCGATGAGATCATTCACGCGAACGATCACCTGAACCTGACGATACGGATGGGCGAGTTTGTCGCGATTGTCGGTAAGTCCGGCTCCGGTAAGTCCACGTTGATGAACATCATCGGGGCCTTGGATGTGCCCACCTCCGGAACTTACCTGCTCGGCGGGGAGGATGTCGGCGATATGTCGCAGAATGAGCTCGCGGACATTCGAAACCGCATGATAGGCTTTATCTTCCAGCAGTACAACCTCTTGCCGCGGCTCAACATCCTCGAAAACGTGGAGCTTCCGTTGCTCTACGCCCATGTGTCGGGCGAGGAGAGAAAGGAGCGCGCTCTGAAACAATTGGAGCGCGTGGGCTTAAGGGACAAGGCGAAGAATATGCCGAACCAGCTCTCGGGCGGTCAGCAGCAGCGTGTCTCGATTGCGCGTGCGCTCGCCGGCAATCCCTCCCTTTTGCTTGCCGATGAGCCGACCGGCGCACTGGACTCGAAGACCAGCCGCCAGATTCTGGACTTTTTTCAGGAACTCCACAAGGAGGGCAACACGATTGTCATGATTACGCACGACAATTCGATTGCCGTGAAGGCAAAGCGGGTCGTGCGGATACAGGACGGACAAATCAACTTTGACGGGAAGGCGGAGGACTATGCTGCAATCATTTAAGCTCGCCTTAAAAAGCATTTGGAGCAACAAGGTGCGTTCCGCGCTCACCATGTTCGGCATCATCATCGGTGTCTCTTCCGTCATCATTCTGGTCAGTTTGATGAACGGCTATATGAACAGCCAGATTTCCCAGTGGGGCGATCTCGGCGCGAACAATATCAATGTGTCTGTCATCAACCAGCCGAGCCGCTCGGTCACGATGGATGAGATGTATGCCTATCTCGATGAGCACAGAGATTTGTTTGCGGGCATGAGCCCCACGGTTACACCGGGCGGCGGCCCCATCAAGGTGGGAAGCAAGAAACTCGAGAACACGGGGCTCACCGGTGTCAGTGAGAGCTACGCGAACTTGGTCGATAAGAAGATTGCGAAGGGGCGTTTTTTAAGCTATGCGGACGTTGCCTCAAAGCAGGAGGTCTGCGTGCTCGGCGCCTACACGGCGAAGCGGCTCTTCGGCTCTGCGGAGGCCGCGGTCGGCGAGAAGCTCAGCTTCAGCGGCGTGAACCTTACCGTGGTAGGCGTCTTACAGCAGAAGAGCAAGGGCAAGATGGAAGAGAGCGGCACGGATGATATTCTCCTGCTCCCGTACTCCACGGCGCTCAAGATGACGCACACCGCGCAGCCCTCCGCCTATCTCTTTGCCTCCAAGAGCACGGACAAGGCAGCCGTGCTGAGTGCGAAGAAGAACCTGCAGGAATATCTCTACTCGGTATTTCGCAACAAGAAGAATTACAGTTTAATGGCCATGGCCGAGATGCTCGACCAGATTAACCGGATGATGGCGCAAATGTCCATTTTGATCGGCGGCATAGCGGGCATCTCGCTTTTTGTCGCGGGTGTCGGCGTCATGAACATTATGCTGGTCTCGGTCACCGAGAGAACGCGGGAAATCGGCATTCGAAAGGCGCTCGGTGCGCGGCCGGGCGTCATTCTGCAGCAGTTTGTGCTCGAGGCGATTACGACCTCGGTGCTCGGCGGATTGGTCGGAATCGGAATAGGCAGCGGTATCCTGAACATTGTCACGATATTTGTGGGCTACAGCGTCGCGGCGACGCCGAACGCTGTGTTCATCTCGTTTACGGTCTCGGTTGCAATCGGTCTGCTCTTCGGTTATATGCCGGCAAAGCGCGCGGCATCCTTAAACCCGATTGATGCGTTGCGGAGCGAATAAAAAAGTGTCAGGTCGAAAGACCTGACACTTTTTTTGTGCTGTCGAAACGGAGTCGCTTCGGGATGCCTTACGGATTTGCGGACCCTGTCTCGGTTTCGCTTTCGCCTTCCGCGTTAGGTTCGGGGCTTGCCTCGGCGGCGTTTGCCTCTGCCTCGGCTTCCTTTACGAAAGGTTTGCTCTCCGCTTCATCACTTACGGGCTGTTCGCCTGTCTCTTTATCGCTTACGGGCTGTTCGCCTGTCTCTTCATCGCGAACGGGCTGTTCGCCTGTCTCTGCCTCGCCTTCGGGCGCTCTGCCGGTTTCGGTATCTTCAGTGACTATTTCTGCGGTATCTTCAGTGACGATTTCTGCGGTCTCGTGAGCTTCGCTTCGCTCTGTTTCGGGCTTATCGCCGCTTTCTTCCTTGTCTCTGAGTTCGCTTTCTTGAAATCCGACAGCGTCCCCGGACTCCGCGGGGGGCGCTGTCGTCGCACAAGCGGCGGTGGCGGAGGCGGCGGGCAGGGTCTCTGCGTTGTCCGTTGCTTCCTCAGACGTCGCTGTGTTGACGGGGGTCATGCCGCTCTCGAATAATTTCTTGTAGAGTTCCTCGGAGAGCGCTTCGATCTAGCCTTCATCC
>CAUVLB010000002.1:0-18379 GCA_963552595.1 uncultured Stomatobaculum sp.
GGGCAATGTGCTCTACGCGGACGAACTGGTTTCGTTCTTCGGCGTGGATCCGGTGCGCTATTTCTGCCTGCACGAGATGCCCTTTGAGAACGACGGCAGCATCAGCTGGGATCTCATGGTGGAACGCTACAATGCGGATCTCGCAAACGTGCTCGGAAACCTTGTGAGCCGTACCATTGCCATGACCAACAAGTACTTCGGCGGTGTTGTGGAGAGACCGGAAGCGAACTTCTCTTCGGAAGACAGTGCACTTGATGCGGATCTTGAAAAGACCGTGCTGGACGGTGTCAAAAAGATTCGGGAGAAGATGGATGTGCTTCGCGTCGCGGACGCAATGACCGAGCTCTGGAATATCTTTAAGCGCTGCAACAAGTATATCGACGAGACTCTGCCCTGGGCGCTCGCAAAGGATGAGAGCAAGCAGGACAGACTGAAGGCTGTGCTCTATCACTTGACCGAGGCACTGACCATAGGTGCATCTCTGCTCTTCAGCTTTATGCCGGAGACCTCCGAAAAGATTTTGAAGGAGCTCGGCACGGAGAAGAGGGAGCTTGAGGCGATGGATGCCTTCGGACTTTATCCCTCGGGCACACGGGTCGCAGCGGAGGCAGAGATGCTGTTCCGCCGCCTGGATCCGAAGGAAGTCGAGGCGAAGCTAAATGCAGAGAACGCTGCGGCGGAAGAGACGGCGGCAGAAGAAGAAAAGGCGGAAGCACCGAAGTCTGATATTCAGATTCCGTCCAAGCCGGAAGTGGAATACAACGCCTTTGCGCAGTGCGAGTTCCGCGTCTGCAAGGTCTTAAAGTGCGAAGAGGTTCCGAAGTCGAAGAAGCTGCTCTGCTTCCAATTGGATTGCGGCGGCAAGCAAATTCAGATTCTCTCCGGCATTAAGAAGTGGTATCCTGAGCCGGAGAAGCTGGTCGGAAAGCGTGTTATGGCAATTGTGAACTTAAAGCCCGCGCGCCTTGCGGGTATGGAGTCCCAGGGCATGTTGCTCTCGGCGGCGGATGAGAACGGCAATCTGAGTCTGATGACGACGATGTCCGAGGATATGCCGGCCGGCGCGGAGATCGGCTGATGCTCCTGGATACGCATGCGCACTACGATGACGAGGCGTTTGATGCCGACCGGGACGAGTTGTTCGAAAGTCTTAGAGAACACGGTATCCGGAAGGTCATCAATGCGGGCGCTTCGGTGGAATCAAGCTATGCGGGGCTTAGGCTCGCGGAGCGTTACGCTTGGATGTACGCGGCGCTCGGTGCACATCCGAATCATGTCGAAGAACTGAGCGATCGTGTCTTAAGGGAGTTTGCGGCACTCGCGGGACATCCGAAGGTGGTCGCAATCGGCGAAATAGGACTGGAGTACCACTACGAGGAGCCTGTGCGGGACATACAGAAACTATGGTTTCGGCGCCAGCTGGATCTCGCGGCGGAGACCGGACTCCCGGTCATTATTCACTCCAGAGAGGCAGCGCAAGACAGCTTTGATGAGATGCAGCGTGCAGCGGCGCGCGGTATCGGCGGAGTGATTCACTGCTTTTCTTCCGGCGCGGAACTCGCGCTTCGCTACACAGAGCTCGGATTCTACATCGGCATCGGCGGCGTTGTGACCTTCAAGAACGGCAGGAAGATGAAGGAGGTTGCAGAGGCCGTTCCGCTCACGAACATTTTGCTTGAGACGGACAGTCCCTATCTCTCGCCGGAGCCGAAGCGCGGAAAGCGAAACGACTCGCGAAATCTGTCTTGGATTGCGCAGGAAATTGCGCGCATCAAGGGGATTACGGAGGAGGAAGTGCAGCGCGTCACAGAGGAAAATGCGCTGCGCTGTTTCCCGAAACTCGCAGACAGGGAGGTGTGCTGATGGCAGATCTCGGCAGAGCGGAAAACACCATAGCGCTCTTAAAGCGCCATGAGGAGTTTCGCTTTCAAAAGAAGTTCGGGCAAAATTTTTTGATTGACAGCCATGTCTTGGATCGAATCGCCGATGCGGCGCAAATTTCCGATGCGGACAGCGTATTGGAGATAGGTCCCGGTATCGGGACTCTGACCCAAAGGCTCGCGGAGCGGGCCGGAAAGGTGCTCGCGGTGGAGATAGACCGCGGTCTGATTCCGATTCTCGCGGAGAGTCTTGCGGAGTACGACAATGTGGAAGTGATTCAGGGCGATATCCTGGAACAGGATCTGAACACTTTGGCGGAAAAACTCGGCGGGAAGCGGATTAAGGTGGTCGCAAATCTCCCCTATTACATCACGACGCCGATTTTAATGAAGCTCCTGGAGAGCGGACTTCCGATTGAGAACATCACCGTTATGGTGCAAAAGGAAGTGGCGGAGCGCATGCAGGCTTCGCCGGGCGGAAAGGATTACGGCTCGCTCTCACTCGCGGTGCAGTACTATGCCGCGGCTGAGATTGTGGCAAATGTACCGCCCCACTGTTTTCTCCCGAGACCCAAGGTCGGTTCTGCGGTCATCTGCCTCAGGACCTATGCGGAGAAACCAGTACAGACCGGAGATGAGGCGTTTCTGTTCCGCATCATCCGGGCTTCGTTCAATCAGAGAAGAAAGACGCTTGTGAACGGACTCAAGAATGCGGGCTTTTCACGGGAGAAGGTAAATGAGGCGCTTTCAGCGCTCAGACTCCCTGAGACCGTGCGCGGTGAGGTGCTCTCGCTCGCACAGTTTGCGGCCTTGGCAGAGTTACTGCGGGCGTGAACCATTGAGAAACATTTGATATCTATTCCGCGGGTGTACCCGCGTTTTCATAAATCGAGGACATTAAAATGAGACGTAGAATTTCGAAGAAGCAAGCGCTCGCGCTGTTTGTGACAGCTGCGATGCTCACGGCTTGCTCACAGGGTAAGACGGCACAGAGTGATGCGGCAAAGGAGAGCGCGGCGAGCACGGAACTCAGCAGCACGGAGAGTGCGGCAAGTGCGGAGGGAACAGCGGAGAGCAGCTCCGAGAGCGGTGTTGCGGAGAGCACAGAGAGCGGCGCGGATCAGAGTGCGGAGGGAAGTACGGAGAGCAGTGCCGAGGCGGCACTCCCCGCAAATCCGGGCGATATCGTGGCGGTATCCCCCTCCGGCGCACAGTTCCCGGACATGGATTTGGTCGTGCCGACCACAGAGCCCGCACCCGAAATTATCCGCATCGGTACGCGGAACTGGATTGTCAAGGATTTGCAGGCGCGTCTCATGGAACTCGGATTTATGGACAACGATGAGCCGACGGATTATTACGGCGAGGTGACCGCGGCGGCGGTGAAGGTGTATCAGCGGCAGAATAAGCTGCCGCAGGACGGCATTGTGGGTGAGTCGACCCTCAAGGCCATCATGGATGAGAATGCGCACTACTACACGGCGCAGGAGGGCGACAGTGGAACGGACATCGTGACGCTGCAGCAGAGACTTTATCAGCTCGGCTATCTCGCACAGACCGCTGATGTAAACGGAACCTTTGACGGAAAGACCTTGGCGGCGGTGCAGAAATTCCAGCAGATGAACGGTCTTGGGCAGGACGGCAAGGTGGGCCTTAAAACCATGAACCTCATCTATTCCGATGAGGTCAAGCCGAACATGGTGGTTTACGGCGAGAAGAGCGATATTGTTATGGCAGCGCAGCAGCGCCTCAAGGAGTTGGGTTATCTGACCGGAGAAGCGGACGGCAACTTTGGTCTCGGCACTGTTCTGGCCATCAAGGAGTTCCAGAGCAGAAACAACCAGGTTGTCGACGGTTATCTGGGACCCGGTACCCGCGATGCGCTGAACAGTCCGAACGCGCAGGCCTTCGGCCTGACGCTCGGCGACGAGAGCGAATCCGTTGAGCGGGTACAGGGGCTGCTCAGCAAATGGGGTTACCTCGACAAGGAGCTCGCAACCGGTTATTACGGCGAGGCAACCAAGAATGCGGTCAAGGCTTTCCAGGAGAGAAACGGTCTCTCGGCGGACGGCATGGTTGGTGCGGCAACCATGGCAAAGCTCACAAGCAACGATGTGGTGCGCCCTGCGCCGAAGCCGAAGACCAAGACAAAGACGCAGAACAACGACAGACCGAAGAGCGGCGGAAACAGGAGCAACAATTCCGGCTCCCAGGGCGGCGGCGGTTCGAGCTACACCTATTCGGGCAGCGGCTCCGTGGGAACGCTCTTAAGCGTCGCGAGCTCCAAGCTCGGCACGCCCTATGTCTGGGGAGCCAAGGGCGATAACGCCTTTGACTGCTCCGGCTTTGTCTACTGGTGCCTGAATCACTCCGGTGTGAGCCAGTCCTATATGACCTCCGGCGGTTGGGCAAGTTCGGGTCGCGGTCAGAGAATCAACAGCTTTTCGGACTTGCAGGCGGGCGATATCATTGTCGTCTCGGGCCATGTCGGTATTGTCGCGGGCGGCGGCAGCGTGATCGACGCGAGCTCCTCGAACGGAAGAGTGGTGCACCGTTCTCTGAACGGCTGGTGGCAGAGAAACTTTATTTGCGGCTGGCGCATTTTCTAAGCAGAGAGCAATGCGCGAAAGGTTTTAGGTAGAATCAAAGGATGCACAGATATTTTCGGACAATCGGTTTTGCAAGAGTGGACAGCGACAGGGATGCCAGAGAAATACTGGAGGAGCTGCTGTTTCGCCACCGGGATGCCGTTCATCACATTGCGATGCGAAACGGGGACAAGCTCTGGGAGCTCCGGATTCCGCTCGGCGAGCGCCTCGGCCTAAGTATAGGGGGCTATGTCGCTGCGGACGGGAAGCTGGTCAGAGAGCGCTATCTGCCCTACATCGACGCGGACGGCATCACCTCGACGGCAGAGTGCATGATAGAGCGACACGTGGACAATGAGATCTATTCGGGACTCATTGATGACATGCGCATCGGCATCAGCTTGATATTCCGTCTGACCAATGTCTCGGAATATCGGCAGCAGCGCGCCAAGACAGCGTATAAAGTGCCGCGCGGTGTGAGCATAGGCGGTCTCTGCCGGGACGGAAAAATATTGCTGCCGGTGTATAAAAATGAAAGACAGCGCGAACTTTTACACATCACGGAGCGCGAGCGCGCGCGCATGATCAGCGCAGCGAAGGAGGGCGATGAGGGTGCCATGGAGACCCTGACCGCAAGTGACCTTCGCCTCTACGAATCGGTCAACAAGCGTCTGCGCCGCGAAGACATTTATTCCATCGTGGAATCCTGTTTTATGCCGGACGGGATAGAGTGCGATCTCTATGTGGTGGTCGGAGAGATCCGCGAAATCAGCCAAAGGAGAAACTGGGAGACCGGGGAGATCATTTGGGATTTCCTGCTGCGCACTCACGACCTTCAGTTTCACGTCTACATCAACAGCCTGGACCTGCAGGGAGAACCGAAGGTCGGCAGACGCTTTAAGGGCACGGTGTGGATGCAGGGAATCGCGGTCTGGTGAGCGTTATTGTATGACAAAAAGAGAACTTCCCATAGGGGGAGTTCTTTTTTTGGAGCTGCGGAAGCCTTTTAAAAGCAGGCGCTTTCGGGTATAGTGAAGAGAGCGGTTTGGCTTAAAATTCAGAACAGAAAGAGGTGTACCATGGGAGTACTCAGCAATTTGGAACCCAAGGAAGTATTCGCTTTTTTTGAGGAAATTTCTCAAATTCCGAGACCTTCGAATCAGGAGGAAAAAATCAGCAATTATCTGAAGCGCTTTGCGGAGGAGAGAGGGCTTGAGCACTATCAGGATGAGAAGCACAATGTGATCATCATCAAGGAGGCCTCTCAGGGGTATGAAGAGGAGGCACCGATTATTCTCCAGGGTCACATGGACATGGTGACGGAGAAGACGGCGGACTGCGATAAGGACATGACCAAAGAAGGCTTGGACCTATACGTTGACGGCGATTGGCTCAGGGCAAAGGGAACCACGCTCGGCGCGGACGACGGCATTGCCCTTGCCTATGCGCTTGCCCTGCTTGATTCCGACAGCTTACAGCATCCGAGACTTGAATTTATATGCACGGTTGCCGAAGAGACCGATATGAGCGGCGCACACTCGGTCGATGTCTCCATGTTGAAGGGCAACCGAATGCTAAACCTTGATTCGGATGAAGAGGGCATTGCGCTCGCAGGTTGCGCGGGCGGCGGCGATGTGGACTTAAAGCTCCCGGTGCAGCGGGAAGCGCTGAAGAGAGAGCATGTGCTTATCGAGGTTTCCGGGCTCTCCGGCGGTCACTCGGGCATGGAAATCGGAAAGGGCAGAGCGAGCGCGGCACTACTCATTGCGCGCGTACTGACGGCACTACGCCGGGACTACGGTTTCCGTTTGATTTCTCTTGCGGGCGGTGCGAAATACAATGCGATTACCCGAGAGGCGAGCGCGGAACTGGTGCTCGCGGACAGTGTGAGCACCGCTGCCTTCCGCGAGGCAGTCCAGGCGGAAGAGGCAGTGCTCAGAAAAGAGTATGCGGGAACCGATCCCTCTCTCAGCCTCACGGCAAAGGTCGTTGACAGCGACGCGGCAGCGCTCACGGCAGAGAGCACGGAGAAGGTGCTCGGACTCATGGAGGCGCTTCCCTACGGCGTGCAGCGTATGAGCGCGGATATCGAGGGGCTTGTCGAGACCTCGGTAAACCTCGGGATCACGGAGCTCTCGACTGAGGTCTTTACGCTCAAGTATTCCGTTCGCAGCTCGGTTGCGACGGCATTCCGTGCGGTGGTCGATAAAATTGAATTTGTCGCAACTTGCTTTGGGGCTGGCTCTGAAGTGCACAGCGTGTATCCGGCTTGGGAGTATGTGCGGGAGTCGGTGTTCCGCGATGAGGCGGCAGCCATTTACCGCGAACTCTTCGGAAAAGAGCTGTCGGTGCAGGCAATTCACGCAGGTCTTGAGTGCGGCATTCTTTCGGGCAAGATTAAAAACCTCGATGCGGTCTCGATTGGGCCGGACATGAAGGATATTCACACGCCCGAGGAGAGACTTAACATTCCTTCGACCAAGCGCGTCTATGATTTTGTCGTGAAAATCATAGAGCATAAGAGCAAGTAAGTCGCGTGAGACAGTACAGTTTACAACTGCCGCAAGAGCTCGAGAAGGGCAAGCGTTACCCTCTGCTTCTCTGGAACGATGCGCTTCCCGAGACGCTTGCGGCTTTGCTTTCGGATATGTTTGTGCTGTCCGTGGTTTCGTCGGAAAGAACCGCGGACTTCAGTCCCTGGCCGCAGCCCGCATTCCGGGCGGATGCAAAGCCCTTCGAAGGAAAGGCGGATGCGTATCACAGGGAGCTCTTTTGGGAAAAACTTCCGGAACTGCTTACGAAATATCCCATTGATGCGGAGCGCATTGCCTACGGTGGGTATTCTCTCGGCGGGCTTTCGGCAGTGTACAGCATATTCCGTGAGACCGCAGCGTGTGCCGTTTTTTCGCTCTGCGGTTCTTTTTGGTATCCGGGCTTTGCGGACTACTGCGCGCGGACGGAAATCCGGAATGCGAATTGCCGCCTTTATCTGCAAAACGGCAGACGCGAGGGCGAAGGACACCCGGAACCGCTCTGCAGGGCTGCGGATGCCGCTCGGCAGGTCTCGGACATTTTGAGAGAAAAGGGCGTAGAGCTTCGGTTTTCCATGGATGATTACGGGCACCACGACGGAAAGGAAGCACGTTTTCGAGAACTGGGACAACAAATCCGGGCAGTGCTCTGCGGGAGCGGTGGCGGCTGAAGCGGTATGGGAGGTGCGAAGCATGTACATTGAGAGCTATTGGGGCAGCTATATCGGCGGGACGGACGACAGTCTGACTCTCCTTGACCTGCTGGAGGACTTCGAGAAGGATGAGATAGGACTCGACGAAATCTTTGCGCGGACCGGTTTGAAAGCGCTCGCGGAGCGGGAGTCTTCGCTCCGAACGACCGGGGACGCGCTCCGCTTTACGAACCGAGAGGGGATGGAGCCGGACTTTTATTATGCCATTGATTTGGTCGGCGACCTGGCGGCTCTTTATTTGGAGTGCCTGCGGAGCGGAAGTGTCAATTTACAAGACTTGGATGAAGAGCGTGAAGCGCGGGAAATTTGTCTCAGGGCGGGCAGCGAAGAAGAGGAGCTGCTTCGGGCAGCCCTCCGGGATTTTGCGGAACATGCGAAGGAGTACGATATCGCGGAAATGATGGATGAGACAGCGCTTGCGGAATTCCGCGAAGAACTGGAAGCCCTAAGTCGGGAATTATTTGAGTGCTGAAAGGGAGCGCTCTTTCGGAGCGGCTCTAATCGGGAGGAAACGATGAGCGAAGAGGTATTTCGACAGGATTTGGATGAGAAGCAGGCAGAGCGACCGGGTGGGCCCTTTGTGATAGAGCTCCTGTTCCGGGAGCCGGTGGATATGCCGCCGCGGGAACGGATGAACGCGGTCATGGAGAAGCATGTCGGCAAGACAAAGTGCTTTTGCCATGACGGTAAGACAGCGGGTTTTGCGGCACTCGATTATGTTGCGGAGTTCCGGGATCAAAGTGTGCCGGTACAGCTTATGCTGACAGAGTGTACGGCGTTTGACGGCGAGGAGATTGATGACTTCCTTCGGAGTCAGATGTGGGACTGCCTCGAGGAGAGGGACAATATACTCGGCAACTGCCGCTACCGTGTGTTCGCGACCGATATGCTCGCGAGAGCGCTTCCGGCCGTGCAACGCGCAACCCTGGATATGGATTTCTTGGAGGCCCTTGCGGAACTGTATCCGGACTGTGCGGCTTTCTATTTTCCGAGTTCCGGAAAACTGTTTGCCGCGGAGAGCGTGCGGCGGCATGAGACGGAGGGAACCAACCGCTTCATCTACTTCGGTGTCAACGTGCGCTTTTTCAATGTGCAGGACAGCGAGGATATGGTCGTGGATACCCTGGGCATGAGTACCCTCTTCTTGCCGGATCTTCAGTACCATTTCCACGGTATGAATCCGAACTGGGTTGTGAATCACGCCTACAATGTGGCTGCCTATTTGCTTGGCAGCGGAAACGTAATTGCGGACGGGGAGACAGTGGACGGTGTTATAGACGGGGAGATGAGCTCCGAACTGCACTGGTCCTGCCACCATGAGGATGCCCTGATTCAGCCGCCGCGGGAGGTACTGGATATCAATATGGGCGAGTACGCGTCGGGGACGCGCTGAGAAACGGAGTCAACAAAAAACACCGGTAAAGCCGATTCATCGAGAGGAAAAACGTATGCCGACAGCAGAGTGGATGAAACAGTATGAGGCAGTGCGCGAAATTCTGGACGCGGATGTCAAATTGGAGCGCTATTTCACGGAGAAGGTAATCGGAAGAAAGGAAGTGGATATTCTGAATCTAGGTCCCGTGCAATTTCCGACGGGAAAAATCGTGGTCTGTGATCCCATGGTTACCCTGGATGATGCGGTGCCCTATCTGCAGACCATACCGGCCGGAAGCTATGCGCTAAAGCTCTGCGTGGTGCCGAGCAAAGAGTACGGAGACCGCTATGCCTGCGCCAAGCTGGAAGTGAGCGGCCGAGAAACGGTGCGCTACGAGCTCGCAGTGACGGGAAAAGAGAGACTCGAGGGAGAGTTCAAGGAGGGCGATTACTTCGGTTTCGGCGTGGATGCCGGCATGGCTTGCATTGCGGACTTCGCAACGAAAGAGGCCTATCTTGCCTTTCTGGAAGAGAAGACGAAGCAGGACAGCGACTTTGACCTCTACGGCGATTTACTGGAGGAACTCTTAAAAAAGAATGCAGCGGAGCATCCGAAGTACCAAGGCGAATGGGGAGACTGGCTCAAGTGGGAGGTCCCGGGGGCGAATGCGGAAGTGGCTCTCTTTGCGAGCGGCTGGGGAGACGGCTATTACCCGACGTATTTCGGTTATGACAGCGAGGGCGAGGTCTCAGGTATCTACATTCAATTTATAGACATCGAGCGGACCTATACCGAGGAAAACGAGGCATGAGTGAGCCGAATGAGGAGAGCCTCTATGAGGCGCTCAACAAGGGAGACCTAAACACGTTCTCTGCCTTGGCGGAGGCGGGCGTCCGCATTTGTATGCGGGAGGAGAATATAAGCCGCCTCTTTTACTGCCTGGAGGATGTCAGAGATCCGAAGATACTGCCCGTAATCGATATGCTATCTTTGGATTTACGGCGCTATGGCGGGAAGCCGCTCCGCGCTGCGGCGCACAGCGGAAACCGCATGCTTGTAGAGTACCTCTTACAACAGGGGGCGGACATCAACTTTCATAAGCCGGATATGGTTTTTCCCTATGCCTCGACCCCGGTCACGGAGGCGGCGCGCGAGAATCACGATGAGCTCCTTCGTTATCTCGTTTCAAAGGGGGCGGATATCACCCTTGCGGACAAGTACGGCGACCGCCCCTATACGCTGGCGGAACAGAATCAGAACACAGAGATGGCAGAGTATTTGCGTTCTCTTGAGCCTGAGGACTGGCATAATGAGCAGGAAAAGCTTAGACAGCTTAAGAGCTATCATCTGCCGGCGGCTATGACAGCGTATTTAAAAAGCGGGGCGCTGCGCCTCGAATTCCCCGAACGGGAGTCGGTGCGGTGGATGGAGTTTTACCCCTATCTTGAACTGCGGGAGTTACGTTGGAAGCGGAAAAAGCTCTTGTCTCTCATGGCGGAGATGGACAACTACAGCAATTATCTCTTGCTCTGGAGTCAGAGAGACAAGCGAATCTGGTATCTCGATACGGAGCAGGAGGAGTTCTGCCCGCTCGCAAGTTGGGAGGCGTTTATCGCCGACTCCGGTTTTTATTTGAACGGCATGGTAGACGGGGAATTTTCGGAGTAGGGATAGGTGTATTTTGCGGCGCATGCCGGGCGGCATAGGAGGAAAGCGCGTGGATATTTTGGAACAGTGCCGGGAGTGGAACGAGAGCGGCGCGTTTGAGAAGAGCAGGGAGATGTTGGAGACAATTCCCGCCGAGGAGCGCGGCCCCGAGGGAGATTCAGAGCTTGCGACGGCTTATCTCGCACTTGCGGAGACCGAGGGAACAGAGCTCTATCATAAGGCGATTGCAGTCTTGGCAGCACACGAAGAGGCGCTATCGGAAGATTTTCGGTATAACCGGCTGATGGCGCTCGCCTATTATTATATCGATGAGGACGGACTTGCGCTCAGCTACTTTGAGCGCGCCCTTTCTCTGCGCCCGGAAGATGAGGAAATAAGCGAGTATGTAGGAGACTGCAGGGAGCGCCTCACCTTTCCGCGCTTTGAGAAAAACTTCCGGGAGAGAACGGCAGAAGCCTGGGACGCATTTCTTAAAATCGAGGCAGAACTCCGGGCGGCAATCGACCGAAACGAGGACGATGGAGAGGCGATGTTGCAGCGCTGCGGCGCAGTGTTGGAGCAAGCAATTCGGGATGTCTCGTTTGAACTCGGCTTTGACGGAGAGAAGTATGAGCTCATACTCTGTGCGGAGGGAAGGCGCTCTGCGCTCTATCCCCTCGTGTATTTTTGCCGCCGCGCGCCGAAGGAAGTTCTCGCGCACTGGAAGATACGAGCGGGTTCCGCGCCGAGCGATAAGTTTGCGCTGCAACAAGATACCGTTCAAATCGATGCCGCGGATGTAGACGTTTGGCTGATTCCGACCGGAGAGCAGCTCTTTTCTCTGAAACTCTACTGTGAAAAGCTCCTGCCCCTGCAGCGGGAAAATCCGCGGCGTGCGGAGTGGATGCTCTATAAGCTCACGAACCAGATACTCGGCGACATAGCGGCGATTGCGTTTCTCACGGGCATCGAGTTACTGGAAGCGCCCGAGGCGGGTGAGTCGAAGAAACTTTCGGACTTATACGCGTATGTAACGGAGCTCGGCTATCCCGCGTGGGAGGATGCCGGTGCCTATCTGGATACTTCCGAAATTGCGTATCGGCTCGATGCGGATGAAGATCCGGATGCCGACTGGCGCCTGGATGTCTATGAGGGCAGCACACGCTTTTCCGCGGCCATCAATGAATATCTGCACGGAGAGAGCGATCTGGTTGACGAATATCACCGGAACGGCATAGTGCCGGGCTTTCTGCTGTATCCCCTCAGCGCCTTTCCGGAAGAGGGAAGAGAAGAGGCGCTCGCAGTGTTTCGCGATGCATTGCGCGCCTATTTGAGCGAACACGGCGGCGAGGATGCCCTCTGCCTTACGGGCTGGGCGAGCGGCCTCTACTATGGCTATTTGGATTTCATCGCCTGGGATTTGGAGGCTGTGCTGGATGCCGCGCTCGCCTTCTTTAAGGAGCGGGGCATGACCGGCGCGGAGTTCCACAGCTTTCGGAGAAATGTGGGCGGAATCACCCTCTACCGCGCGGAGCCGGAACGCCACGCGGAGACCGGCTCTCTGCTCTCGCCCGAAGACATTGAGACCCTGGAGGCCTTCCTGGAGAGCGACGGCGGTTATTTCGGGAAAATGGTGCGTTGGATCGAACAGTTTGTGGATGCGGGCGCAGAGGCCGGTCGCTTTTCTAAGAAGCAGGCACGAAGGGATTTAAAGCTTGCGCTCTACTACGGTCTTGCCTGCAACAACATGGGAGAATACAGTTATTACTACCGAGGGCAAGCGTGGATGAAGAACGCCGAGGAAAACGCCGGTGGTTCGGGCGTCTGGTATTACCGCTATGCCGTGGGGCTTATGTACAGCGGATATCCGGAAGAAGCGCTGCGCTATGCGGAACAAGGTGTGCTCGAAGAACCGGACTACCCTTGGATTTACCTCTTGCTCGGAAAGCTCCGCGCGCACTTCGGAGACAAGGAGGGCGCACGCGCTGCGGCAGAGCAGGGATTAAAACTCGAACCGGGAGATTATGAGTTCCTCACCCTAAAGCGGGAAGTGGAAGAGGGGGCGAGCCTGGAAGCGATGCTCTACCACTGGATCGATCCCGAAGCGGACCGGGCGCTGCAGGAGGGAAGGGATGAGGACGGTCCGGACAAGAAACGTGCCATTGCCTGCATTCGAAAGAACGAGGCCGGGCTCAGAGACTTTTACGAACTATTCCGTCCGGAGGAGCGCGAGTACACGAAGGATGCGCCTTTCTGTGAGTGCTACTATCCCGTGGGAGACCGCGCGGTGAAGCTCTGCTTCCGCATGAATGAGGCGGGACTCTCGAAGCTCGGGCACAGCTATCTCGCCGCCCTCAAGGAGAAGCTTGACAGCGACTCTCTCATCTCCGCAGAGTCCGAGGAAGGGGTGGCAGGCAAGCTGGAAGCCGTTCTGGTGCAGCAGACGGGGCAACTGGCCCTCTTTTACCGCAGAGCCGGAGACCGAAATTATTTTACGGTGAAAGATGACAGTCTGGACGATAAGCTCGATGCCGCGCTGCGGTAAAAGAAACGCAGAGAGCTCTGCCATACTAAGATACCATCGAGATGACGGCATTCAGCGCTCGGGTAAAAGGATGAATGTCGCTTCGGTATAGAGAGGCAGAACAGGATAGAGGAGTCGCGTATGATACGGAAATACCTTCGGTTTTACGGCTTTGTACAGGGCGTCGGATTTCGATACCGGGCAAAGTACGCCGCCGAATTTGCGGGCGCTGTGGGCTGGGTGCGAAATGAGGACGACGGCTCTGTCAGCATGGAGATACAGGGGACGGAAGCGCAGATTGACCGCGTAATCCTGGAAATCGAACAGGGACGCTATGTGAAGATTGAAAACATGGAGGTCAGAACCATTCCGATTAAAGAGGGAGAACGAGGCTTCCGGATACGATGAGAATCTTCTTTCTACGGACAGACCGTATTTCTTAACTTGTTCCGCGATAGAAGGATACGCTATAGTTAGCCTTGGTATATTGTTGCCGAAGCATCACGGAAACAGTAGGAAATAAGTTCATTTCGAGAAGGGAGTTCTTATGAGAAAGAAGAACGGTCGTATGCTGTTGCTTGCGACAGCGGTGGCACTCAGCGTTGCCGCCTGCGGAAACAAGGCTGCCACAAGCACTTCTGCGGAAAGCAGCACCGAGACAGAGAGCAGCACGGCGCAGGGAGAAGCGCCGAGCGGTGCGCCGGATGGAAAAGCCCCGGACGGAAAGGGCGGACCCGGAGGAGCGCCGGGCGGAAGCAGCTCGGACTTCGAGTACAAGGGCGCCGCGGAAATCACATCCGCAAGCTCGACGAGCGACCAGACCTATGTAAGCGCAACGAGCGATGAGAGCGCCCTGCTGATTGCGACTTCCGATGCGGTGAGCATTACAAACCCCCTGCTCACGAAGACCGGCGACTCCGACGGCGGTGACAACTGCAACTTCTACGGCCTCAACGCAGCGCTTCTGGTAAAAGGCGGTTCCAAGACCACGATTACCGGCGGAAGCATCACTTCCAACGCGAACGGCGCGAACGGTATGTTCTGCTACGGCGGCAACGGGGGAAAGAACGGCGCGAGCGGCGACGGCACGACGGTCACCATAAAGGACACGAAAATCACAACCATGGGCGATGGTTCCGGCGGCATTATGACAACCGGAGGCGGCATCACGAACGCCTCGAATCTGAAGGTCACGACGACAGGACAGTCCTCCGCGGCGATTCGAACGGACCGAGGCGGCGGCACGGTCGTGGTAGACGGCGGCAGCTATGAGTCAAGCGGTCTCGGCTCCCCGGCAATCTATTCCACGGCGGACATCACGGTGTCCGACGCGGAACTCAAGTCGTATCGCGCGGAGGGGGTCTGCATTGAGGGACTGAACTCCATCAAGCTCGAGAACTGCAATCTCACGGCGAAGAACACGGAGCGAAACGGCAACGCGACCTTCCTCGACAGCATCATGATTTATCAGTCCATGTCCGGCGATGCGGACAGCGGCACGAGCAGTTTTACGATGAACGGCGGCAGCCTGACCAGTCAGAGCGGCCATGTGTTCCACGTGACCAACACCGATGCCGTAATCACATTGAATGATGTGAAGATTGTCAACGAGGACTTCGAGAAGATACTGCTCTCGGTCTGCGCGGACGGCTGGAGCGGCGGAAAGAACATTGCGACCTTGAAGGCGAGCAAGCAGACGCTAGCGGGCGCAGTCAAGGTGGGAAGCGATTCCACCTTAAATCTTGAGCTTAGCGACGGCTCGAGCTTAGAGGGCTCCGTGGACGGCAAGATCAGCAATGCGAAGGGCGAGACTGTCTCGACCGAAGTCGGAACCGTCTCGGTGACGCTGGACAGCACCAGTACCTGGACGCTCAGTGCGGACAGCTATGTGACTTCCTTTAACGGAGATGCGGCCAATGTGACGGCAAACGGGCACACGCTCTATGTGAACGGCGTAGCGCTCACGGGTACCAAGTAAAGAGGGAAAAGAAAAAGCATGCCTCTGTCGATGACAGGGGCATGCTTTTTTTCTGTCGGCTGTGTAACGGTAGGGAATGCGCTGTTAAAATTGAAGTACAGAAAACCGCAAACGGCGATATCGATTGGATGTTCGGCTCGGATCGCCCCTTGGTGCGGGAACTCTACTGCAAGCTGCGCTACCAGGGCGTGCGACCAAATACCATCGTAGACTACACCAGTGAGCCGTTCATCTTCCGCGTGGGAAATGCAGCGTTTCTTCTCGAAGTCAAATGGGACGAGTATCTCCCGGACTTGTGATAAAAAAGACGGCAGTCCGTGCTTGCGGATGCCGTCTTTTCTCATGTCAGTTGTTTTTCCATCACAAGGATTTGAGAGCGTTTCTTGCCCCAGCTGAGACTATCGCTTCGTGTACCTCTAAAGCCGAGCTTTTGCCAAAAGGGGATTAAATTGGGCTCGTAGTCATTGACCACATCGATGCGGATACGCTGAGCACCGTGACGCCGGACAAGGGCTTCAAACGCCTGGTAGGCGCGCTTTCCCAGACCTTGCTTTTGCATAGAGGAATCAAGCATAAGAAGGGACAAATAGACATAGCTGTCGGGGCGCTGCATATAGTCGAGGATGCCGATGGGGCGATCTTGCGCCGAAATGAGGCGGAGTCCAAAGCCGTGGATTGCAGCCTCCCGGCGTTCTTCGTCGATGAAGTCGAGAGAAATTTGTTCTTGTCCGAGGTGGTGGCGAAGAAAATCAGGATTCGAGTTGTAAATGTGGAGTGCCGTGAGACAGGAAGTCGTATCATTGCCGAGTGTTTCTATGTGCATGTGCTAAGATCCTCCTTGTTCCGCTTGTGCTTCCCGCGCAAAGCTTTTATAATATTATAACATAGGTTTCTATAGCTCAGCCGGATAGAGTGCCGAAGAGCGGCAAAGCCTTGAAAATAGAGGAAAATCCAATATGTCTTCGTACCTCAGCTGGATAGAGGGTTCGCCTCCTAAGCGAAACGTCGGCGGTTCAAATCCGCCCGGGGACACGTCCGGACAGGGGAAGATTGCACAATCTTCCCCTGTTTTCATCTAAAAAAACAGAGATCCGATTAGATGCAATCTAAAAAACAGGCTTTTTTTCTAATTCCGGAGTAAGTCCTCAGAGGGGACGCAAGCTAAAAATGGCGGGAGGTCGTGAGTTAAAATGTACCCCAGAAAGTGGACACGGCAGAATTAGTCATTAGGCCTGAGACATAATGTTATTAGAATGCATTAGAAGTGGACACGCAGGGGCTTAGTTACCTTAATTCTCTTAGAAAAGAAGTGGACATTCAGAGATTAGGTACCGTCAGGAGTTCTTCATGCTAGAATAAGCAGGAGGAAGCGTCATGGCAAAACGACAATTCACTGAGGAAGAGCTCGCTTTTCTAAGAAGAAATCCGTATACCGCTTATGTTGATGAGAACACTCAGCGGTGTATCCAAGAAAACGGTCAACCGTGTGCTTAAGCGCGCCAAAGAGCTCAACATCTTTTGGCCGTTGGAAGCCAACGAGACCGATGCCGTCCTTGCGGAGAAGTTGTTTCCATCCGCACAGAAGCAAGTGTCATCAACAAAACGGATGCCTGACTTCAACTACATCCAGAAGGAGTTGCTTCGCAACGGAGTCAACAAAAAACTCCTCTGGACGGAATACCTGGAGGAGTGCCGCCAGTCCGGCGACGATCCCCTAATGTATTCCCAGTTCTGCTATTACATCCAGCAGGACGAACAGAAACGCCGTGCTACGATGCATATCAACCGAAAGCCCGGTGAAGCAGATCGAGGTCGATTGGGCCGGAGATCCTGCTCAGATCACCGATCCGGATACCGGTGAGATCATCCCGGCATTTCTCTTTGTAGGCGTTATGACGTACAGCCAGTACCCTTACGTTGAAGCCTTTATCGATGAGAAACAGCGTGCCTGGATCACAGCTCATGTACATATGTATGAGTACTTCGGCGGTGTTACCCGTATCCTGGTTCCGGATAATACCAAGACAGCTGTGATCCATAACAATGACTGGTATAATCAGGAACTCAATACCATCTACCATGAGATGGCGGAGCATTAAAATCTCCGCTGCAATAATGCCCCGCTTTTGACATAATCCTCCACTTTTATTATTGCAGAGAGGCCTTAATGGGGCAAGTTAAAACCCCCGGAAATCGGATCTCCGGGGGTTCTCTGCACGATATTCTGTTCCCTGCGGTCAGCAGTCTTTCTCCAAATGCCAGATATCATTGTTGTACTGGTCGATCGTTCTGTCGGAGGAGAAGTAGCCCGCCTTGGCGATATTGACTACCATCTTCTTCGCCCAGCCCATTCTGTCCTCATAAGCTGCCAGAGCCTTGTCCTTGGTCTTGCAGTAACTCTCGAAGTCAGGGAATGTCATGAACCAGTCTTTGCCCAGCAGCTCGTCATAGAGCTGCTTGAGAAGCTCCCTGTCGCCGGCTTCGAGCATCTCTTCACTGACCAGGAAGTCCACAGCCGCGGCAAGTCTCTTGTCCTTCTTATACCAGTTCTTTGCGACGTAATCCGCGTTCTTATAGTGCTCGATGACCTCCTCGGAGGACTGTCCGAAGGTGAAAATATTGTCTTCCCCGACAAGTTCCGCGATCTCGACGTTCGCTCCGTCCATGGTTCCCAGCGTCACAGCGCCGTTGAGCATGAACTTCATATTGCCGGTCCCGCTGGCTTCCTTGGAGGCCAGTGAGATCTGCTCGGAAATGTCCGATGCGGGGATCAGTTTCTCCGCCATGGACACGTTGTAGTTGCGAAGCATGACGACCTTGAGGTAAGGACTCACTTCAGGGTCGTTGTTCACGATGCTGCTGAAGGCGAGGATCGCATGGATTATATCCTTGGCGATCACATAGGCAGGAGCTGCCTTTGCGCCAAAAAATACCGTGATCGGTCTTCTCGGCCTGTAACCGTCCTTGATGTGCAGGTAACGGTCGATGGCCCACAGGAGGTTGAGCTGCTGTCTCTTGTACTCGTGCAGGCGCTTGATCTGCACGTCATAGACGGACTCGGGGTCAACCTTGTCGCCCTGATATTTTTCAAGCCATGCGGAGAACTTGTGTTTGTTCGTGTTCTTCCCGTTCAGGATGCACTG
>CAUVLB010000003.1:0-14426 GCA_963552595.1 uncultured Stomatobaculum sp.
CTTGCGCCGGCAAAGAGGAAAACCAAACCGATACCGTAGAGCGCGCGCTGTCGCTCATAGTTCAACACGCCCCGGTAGAAGGCATCCTGTAAGGGATAGTTCGTGTCGATCGCGAGTATCAGGTGATAGTCCGCCGTCCGGCTCGCAACCTCATCGAGGAGCAGAGAACGTATTTTGTTCGGTGTCTCCGGAAGGTTGTTGTCGGGCAGGGGATTTTCGGAACTGAAGATCGCATAACGCCCAAAGGAGCGCGCCTGCGCATCGCTTAGGCCCGGGCGGTTCGTGTAGTCCTTGCGCCCCTCAATCTCCAAGAGATAGTAGAGATTCGAATTGCCGGTGTTAAACAGCTTGACGCCCCGGTAGTAGTCGCCGAGGCACTGCATGACCTCGCGGGTCATGGTGTCGAGGGTCTTAAAGGCGGAGCCGGGACCGGTTGCCTTCTGCGTCTCTCGATAGGCTCTCCAGGTGATGGGATAGGTCTGACCGTCGCCGCCGGGGGCCGCATCGTCATGAACCACACGGTAATCGTTGTCAAAGGAGTAACCGTGCTCCTTAGCGTAGGCAAGGACATCGGCGACGCTGAAAAGTTTTTCGGCGCCGTTGCCGTCGGAATAGGAGAAGACCTCGTTGTCGGCATCAAACGCACCGTCGGTCTCAAAGACATCGCGGTAGCGGACATAGCCGAGCAGTTGTTGCACCCGGTCGCGGAGCAGGGCCTCAAAGGCGGGTGAGTCCTCGTAGCGAGCCGGATTCACCCAACTAAGCCCCTCGCGAAACGCGGCGCTCCCGTAGAGCAGGCAAATGCCGGACAGGAAGGCAAAGAGCGCCAGAAGATGCACGATCAGCAGAGCCGCCTTTTTGAAAAATATGACTCTTTCTGACTTTGGGTCCGATTTCATGGCTTCTTTTCCACCTTGTAGCCCACGCCCCAGACAACCTTTAGGTAACGCGGCTCCTTCGGATTGATTTCAATCTTCTCGCGAATGTGGCGGATGTGGACGGCAACGGTATTATCCGCACCTATGGCCTCTTCGTTCCAGATTTTCTCGTAGATTTCATCGATGGAGAAAACCTTGCCCGCGTTTTTGACGAGCAGGAGAAGGATATTGTACTCAATCGGCGTGAGCTTTACGGTATTGCCGCCGACCTGGACTTCCTTGGTCTCATCGTTGATCACCAGGTCGCCGACCGAGTAGAGGTGCTGATTGTCGCGACTGTCCACATTGCCGAGCTCCGTATAGCGGCGGAGCTGGCTCTTGACGCGAGCCACAAGCTCCAGCGGATTGAAGGGCTTGGTGAGGTAGTCGTCCGCGCCGATATTAAGGCCCAGAATCTTGTCATTGTCCTCGGACTTTGCCGAGAGAATGATAATCGGAATAGAGCTCTTCTCTCTGACCTGTCTGGTGGTTCGGATGCCGTCGAGTCCGGGCATCATGACATCGACAATCAGGAGATCGACCGGCGTCTCCGCCATAATTTCCAGCGCCTCCGCGCCGTCGTAGGCGGGAAGAACTTTAAAGCCCTCGCCGGTGAGGTAGATGCTGATTGCCTCGACGATTTCGTGGTCATCGTCACAAACCAGAATTCTCTGCATATGCTTTCCTCGCTGTGTTAAAATAAATCTTCCGGTTGCAGCGCGGTTTTTGAGCCGCGTTACATCTAGTATAACATAAGGAGAGCTGGAAGCGAAATGACGGATGAACAGTTGATGCGGGCCGCGATTCGCGAGGCAAAAAAAGCGGAGGCGCTCGGCGAGACGCCGATCGGCTGTGTGATTGCGCGGGAGGGGAAAATCATTGCCCGGGGCTATAACCGCAGGATGACAGATAAGCAGACGCTTGCGCATGCGGAACTGTTTGCCATTCGGAAGGCCTGCAAAAAGGCCGGAGACTGGAGGCTCGAGGACTGCACGCTCTATGTGACCTTGGAGCCCTGCCCCATGTGCGCGGGAGCCATCGTGCAGGCGCGCATTCCGCGGGTGCTCTACGGAGCCTCGAACCCCAAGGCGGGCTGTGCGGGCTCGGTGCTGAACTTGCTCGATGAAGCGCGCTTTAATCATCAGGCTTCCGTGGAAGCGGGCCTGCTCGGAGAAGACTGCGCGGCTCTGATGCGGGATTTTTTTCGGGCACTGCGGGAGAAAAAACGCGCTGCACAGTCGGAGCGAGCGGAAGTTCCGGAAGAAAGCGACAGAGAAGACTGAATTTACAGATAATATAACACCAAAGATACAAAACTCTGCGACACAACTTGCAAAAAGATTCGGACTATACTATACTTATTTCGAAAGAAAAGTGTGCTTTTTTCCGAAGGAGAGTTCTCATGGAGCGGGCAGAGCGTTATTTTCAGCGGGTTTTTGTCGGCTATGCGAGCCTCTATCAGTTGCTGTTGCTGCTTGAGTGCACAAGTCAGTACGTGAGCGGTAGCGTGCGCCGTTTTGCATCCTACAACCTTCCCCTGAACGGATTCATGTCGCTCATGAGTCTCTGTGCCATCGTTCGGCTTGGTCTAAGGCAGAGAAAACCGGCGCTTTCCCTGAAGCTCATGCTGGCGGCGCTGTTCTGTATCCTCGGCAAGGAGTTGATGATTGCGGGGGAGGACCTAGCCTATGCCTACGCGGAGCTCTTGAACGGGGAGTTCCTCTTCATGGTCTTCCTGCTTCACCAAGCCCTATTTTGTCGCGAGAACGAGTACTTTTGAGCTATGTGCTTCTGCGCTGTCCGCTTGACAAAGCGCACGGCGCTCTCGTATACTGAAAGTCCGCACAGCCGGGGAGACGGCGGTTCCCTGCACCTGCAGTCCGCCATAGCAGGGGTGATATCCCGCCTCGGGCGTGCAGAGCTGTGAAGCAGCCCGCGATAAGCGGCGTAGACGCGAGGGCCCCTGCGCGGCGTACCTTTGTGAACCGTGTCAGGGCAGGAATGCAGCAGCACTAAGCAAATGCGTACGGGCGATGCGGGATCGCCGTCGCCGAGCTGGCTGCCGCGGTAACGTTCATGGCTCCCGTTCAAAGCGGGATGTGCGGCTTGTTTTTGATTTGACAGAGAGAGACGGCAGAGCCGTCTTTTTTTGTTGGGGCTTCCTTGTGATATGGTCGAATCTGTCGTATACTTTTGACAAGTATGCGGCGTTTTGAGGTGCATACGCAAGCGGTAAGAGGAGTCGGATATGGCAGAAAAAGAAAAGTTAGAGAGAGAAAAATCGGAGAAGGCAAAAACAGAGAAAAAGGGCGGCAGAATCCGTGTCGGTATGCTGACCAGCGGCGGCGATTGCCAGGCGCTGAATGCTACCATGCGCGGCATTGCGAAGGGACTTTATAATCTGTACGAGAGCGTGGACATTGTGGGCTTTCGGGACGGTTACCGCGGCCTCATGTATGAGGACTACCGTCTGCTGTTAAAGAGTGATTTTTCGGGCATACTCACGAGGGGCGGAACCCTGCTCGGCACCAGCCGGCAGCCGTTCAAGCAGATGACGGTGCCGGATGAGAACGGGAACAATAAGGTGGAACTCATGAAGGCGACCTACCGGAAGCTGGGGCTTGACTGCCTCTGTGTTCTCGGCGGAAACGGAAGCCAGAAGACGGCAAACCTGTTGCGCCAGGAGGGACTTAACATTGTCTCCCTGCCGAAGACCATAGACAATGATCTCTACGGCACGGATGAGACCTTCGGTTTCCAGAGTGCCATTGAAATCGCCTCCAATGCGATTGACTGCATTCACACGACGGCGGCGTCGCACGGAAGAGTGTTCATTGTCGAGGTCATGGGACACAAGGTGGGTTGGCTCACGCTCTACGCGGGCATTGCGGGCGGTGCGGATATCATCCTGATCCCGGAAATCCCCTATGACATCCACGCAATCATCGAGGCGCTCCAAAAGAGACAGAAGTCGGGCAGCCGTTTTTCGATTATCGTGGTTGCGGAGGGGGCAATCTCCAAGGAGACCGCGGCACTCAGCAAGAAGGAGAAAAAGACCAAGCTCGCGGCGCGGCGCTATCCCTCCGTCGCCTATGAAATCGGCGCGGAAATCGAGGCGCTCACCGGGCAGGAAGTGCGCGTGACCGTGCCGGGACACACCCAGCGCGGCGGTGCACCGAACCCCTACGACCGCGTGCTGTCTACGCGCCTCGGCGCGCGCGCGGCAAAACTGATTTACGAAGGCAAGTTCGGGCATATGGTCGTGATTCGGAATAACGAGATCACGAGCATTCCGCTCGAGGAGTCGGCAGGCAAGTTAAAGGTTGTGGATCCGAATTCCTCGATTGTCGAAGAGGCGCGGCTCCTTGGCCTCTCGTTCGGGGATCGCTGATATGGCGTATGTCGCACTCTATCGCAAGTGGAGACCCAAAAACTTCGATGAGGTAAAGGGACAGGATGCCGTATGCACGGCGCTCCGCAACCAGGTTGAGAGCGGGCGTGTGGGGCACGCCTACCTCTTCTGCGGGACCAGGGGCACGGGTAAGACCAGTGTTGCGAAGATCATGGCGCGCGCCGTGAATTGCGAGCATCCGGAGCGGGGGAATCCCTGCGGTGTCTGCGCATCCTGTCAAGCCATACTCTCGGAGAGCTCCATGAACGTGCAGGAGATTGATGCGGCATCGAACAACGGCGTCGACAATATCCGGGACATTAAGGAGCAGGTGCAGTACCCGCCGACCACGGGAAAATACAGGGTCTTTATCATCGATGAGGTGCACATGCTCTCGAGCGGCGCCTTCAACGCACTTTTAAAGACTTTGGAGGAGCCGCCGCCCTATGTGATTTTTATCTTGGCGACGACGGAGCAGAGTAAAATACCCGTCACCGTCCTTTCCCGCTGCCAGCGCTACGATTTTCGCCGCATCACGGCGGATACCATTGCGGAGCGCTTACGGGAACTTGCGACAGTCGAGGGGATACAGGCGGAAGAGGAGGCCCTGCGCTACATTGCGACGCAGGCGGACGGCGCCATGCGAGACGCCCTGAGCCTGCTCGATGAGTGCGTGGCCTTCTGCCCGGACGGGGAGATACGCTACGAGGCGGTGCTGAACATACTCGGCGCCGTGGATGTCTCGGTTTTTTCCGGGCTGTTTCGCGCACTGCTTCGCGGCAGGGCGGGAGAAGCGCTGGAAATTCTGAACCGTGCCTTCCTGGAAGGGCGCGAGCTCGGGCAGTTCAATGCGGACTTCCTCTGGTATCTCAGAAATCTGCTGGTCTTAAAGACCGCTGAACGGGCGGATGGGCTGGTGGACTGTGCCGGAGAGCGTCTTAAGCAGCTCCGGGCAGATGCCGAGCAGGCGAACAAGGCGGCGCTGCTTCGCGCAATCCGCGTGCAATCGGAACTCGCCCAGCAGCTGCGCTATGCCTCTGACAAGCGGACGCTCACGGAGCTCTCGCTGATTCGACTTGCGGAGCCGGAGATGGACACGGACGGCGATGCGCTCTTAACCCGCATTGCGCGCCTGGAAAAGCAAATCCGGGAGTTCGGAAAACGGGGCGTTGTACAGGCAGTCGCCGTGACAGCGGAGGCCGAGCGGCAGACAGCGGTCCCGGAAGTGCAGGCGGAAGCTACGAAGGAAGTTGCCCTGCCGCGCGCAGCCTACGAAGACTTTATGAAAATCCGCGGAGAACTGGGAAGCATCGCCGAGAGTCTCGGCGGCATTTACGGTCCCATGCTGCACCGCTGCGAACTCGTGGCGGAGGAGGGCGGAAGGCTGACCCTCTGCTGTCCGGATGACATTACCGAAAAGAGTTTTCAGAGCGGCGGGCTCAAGGATTTGGAGGACTGCCTGACGGCTCGTTACGGGCGAACGTTTTCGCTCGGCACCAAGTGTGTGCGCGGAGGAACGGCGGCGCGGAGTTATCGCATCACGGATGAGGAATTACGGGAACAAATTCACTTCCCGGTAGAACGGGAAGGGTAAGCGCTGCGGCGCAAAATCAGAGAGAAGAGGAGAAGAGAGATGGCAAGATTTAACGGTATGCCCGGCAACGCAAACAATATGATGAAACAGCTCCAGAAGATGCAGAAGCAGATGGAGGAGCAGGCAAAGGCCTTCGAGAGCAAGGAATTTGAGGCGACGGCGGGCGGCGGTGCGGTCCGCGTCACGGTGGTCGGCGGCAGAGAAGTCAGCAAGATTACCCTGGATAAGGACGCGGTGGATCCGGACGATGTCGAGATGCTTGAAGATCTCATCAAGGCAGCGGTCAACGAGGCGCTTCGCATGGCGGAGGCCGAGAATCAGCAGATGATGGGCAAGCTGACCGGCGGCCTCCCCTTCTAAATAGGTTTTCAATGGACTACTACGGCAAACAGATCACGAGGCTCATGGAAGAGCTGTCCGCGCTGCCGGGCGTCGGAAGAAAGTCCGCGCAGCGCCTTGCGTTTCACATCATCAACATGCCGACGGAGCGCGTCGAGTCTCTGACCGACGCCATCCGAAGCGCACGGCAGAATGTGCGCTATTGTAAGGAGTGTTTTACGCTGACCGATGAGGAGCTGTGCCCCATCTGTAAGAGTACCAAGCGCAATCACAGACAGATTATGGTGGTAGAGAACACGAGAGATCTCGCCGCCTATGAGAAAACAGGAAAATACGAAGGCGTCTACCATGTGTTGCACGGTGCCATTTCCCCTATGCTCGGCATAGGGCCATCGGACATCAAGCTGAAAGAGCTGATGCGCCGTCTGGAGGGCGAAGTGGAAGAGGTCATCATCGCGACCAATCCGAGTCTGGAGGGCGAGACCACCGCAATGTACATTGCAAAGTTGGTCAAACCGACAGGGATTAAGGTCTCCAGGATTGCGAGCGGGGTGCCGGTGGGCGGCGATCTGGAATATATTGATGAGGTAACGCTTTTGCGTGCCTTGGAAGGAAGAACGGAGCTCTAGAGAGGCGGAAAGGAAGCGGATGGACAAGCACGAACTGAACGTAAAAGTAGAGCAGATGCGAAAGCAGGCGGGGCTTGGCGACTATCAGACAGCGGTGAAGATTGCCGACAAAATTGACTGGAGGCGCGTGTCAAATGTAAGTCTCCTGACGCAGGTCTCCGATATTTACGAAAAGAACGGGATGTATGCGGAGGCAAAGGATATCCTGCTTCTGGCGGTTGAACGCACCCCGATGGGAAGAGGACTGCTCTTCAAGTTGACGCAACTTGCCCTGAAAGTGAACAGTATTGACGAGGCGGAGGAGTGCTTTGAGGAGTTCCAGAGACTCGCACCGCAGGATACGCGCCAAAAGCTGCTCCGCTACCTGATTCTCAAGGCAAAGGGGGCGCAGCCGCAGCAGCTGTTGCCGCCGCTTGAGGAGTATGTGAGTGACGAGCTTTCCGATGAGTGGATGTACGAACTCGCGGAGCTCTACCACAAAGCCGGTATGCGGGAGGCCTGCCTGGACCTCTGCGACCGCATCACCATACTTTTCGGTTCCGGTGAGTGGGTGCAAAAGGCACTGCGCTTAAAGGCCGAAGGGGAAGGTGAGCCGCTGAATGAATATCAGCAGAGCATTCTGCAGGGCGAAATTTACTATCAGCCGACCGCGCCGCGTCAGAATGCGGTGCGCGAACCGGCGCCGATTACCATGCCCTATGCGCAGCAGCCCATGATGGCGACGGAGTACGGCACTGCGACGCAGTATCAGACCGCGGCGCAGCCTTACGGGATGGAGCCGGCACCCGCGCTTGCGGAACAGTACATAGCGCCGGCGATGCAGCCGACGGAGTTTGTGCAGCCCGAAGAGCGCTATCGCAATGTGCCGACCTTTCAGACGCCGGCCGCAGCCTCGACGGGAATCCCCTCCTGGACCGAAGCGGCGAAGCCGCAGGAAGCACCCGCACAGAATGATATTGACGCCGAAATCGATGCGCATCTTCGCCGTCTGGAGGAGGAGAAGCGGACTGGCAGAAGGGTTAGAACAGACAATGCGACGCCGCTGAACACGGAGATTGCGCGGGAACCGCTGGAGATTGCGGCGCCGGCTGCGGAAGAGAGCGCACTCACGGTGGAACAGCGTTACCGTGAGGAGAGTGCACGTCTCTCGAGAGACTATGTGGTCTCGAGCGGAGAGCGCAGTGAGTCCCCGGAGTTCCCGGGCACGGAGCAGCTCATGGTGGACCGCCTGCGCTATGAGGAAGAGAGCGAGGCGGCAAAGCTGAGCCAAGAGGCGCATGCGGCCGAGACCGAAGAGGCAATCAGGCAGCGCGAGGCAAAACTCGATGAGACCAAGGTACTGCCGAAGCTTCCCGCACAGGAGAGAAGAGAGCAGCTCGCGAGAGAGGAAGCAGCGCTTCGCCGCATTGAGCAGGACAAGGAAGCGGAGCAGATTAAAAAGAGTGTGATTGAGGCGGCGGAAAAACCGCAGAGCGAAGAGGCGCCGAAGGAAAGTCCGGAAGTAGAGCATCGGGATGCGGCAGAGCCAAAGCCTGCGGAAGCTGCGGCAACAGCGGAAACCAAGCCCGCAGTGCTTGCGGAAGCAGAGGAAGCAAAGCCCGAAGTTGCCGCGGAAACAGAGGGTGCAAAGTCCGCAGTTGTGGCTGAAGCAGCGGAAGCGGAAGCAACGCGTGACGCAGGGGAAGAAGAGAAGTCCGCGGCAGCGGAGGAGAGCGAGGCTGCCGAAGAGAGCGCCGAGGCGAGACGGGAAGTGCCGAAGCAGCCGAAACTGCTGCGCACGCCGGGGTCTTTCAACGCCCTGATTGAGGGCAGAACGCCCGAAGAGGGCTTACAGGCAGCTGTGGAGCGCCTCAAAGAGGCGCAGGCCGTGACCGGCTTTAAGCGCCCGGCAGCCAAGGTAAAGGCAGAGCGCCTCAATGTATACGGTGTTCGCAACTCGGCCGAGAAGACCGCGGGACGCGACCTCATCATTGAGGAGGCGGGCGATTTAAGCGATGTGAGCCTCAGCGAGCTGATTCAGCTCATTGCGGCGGACGGAGGCATGAGAACCGTGCTGCTCATAGACAACCCGCTGCAGCTCACCAGACTGCGCGCTGCGCATCCGGAGGTTGAGACGGTCTTCCACACCGCGGATAAGCGTGAGGATGTCAAGGCGTACTTTGCCGCGGAGGCGAAGTACCGTGAGGCAGAGGCGCGACTTAGGGAAGAGGCGGTAAAGAGTGCGCTCGAAGCCAAGGAAGCGCGCCGCAAGGAAGAAGAGACGCGCCGCGCGGAGGAAGAGGCGAGACGCCTCGCCGCGCGCGAAGCCGAAGAAAATGCGCGGAAGGCGGAAGCCGCGGCGCGGGAAGAAGAAGCGCGCCGCAAGGAAGAGGAAGCGCGCAAGGAAGAGGAACTCTTGAAGCGCCGTGCGGAAGAGAAGGCTGCCCGTGAAGCGGAAGCGATTGCCGTCGCAGAGAAATTTGCGGCAGAGGCGCGGCGTCTCGAGGAAGAGCGCCCCGCAGCGCGCGCGGTTCCGCGTGCCGACGAGAGGACAAAGCTCGAGGCAGAGAGACGGCGGGCACAGGAAAACGAGCGCCTGACAAAGGATGCTTTTGCGAACTATGCGGCGTCATACGCGCGCAACATAGACTGCGTGATGACCGGAAAGAGCATGAATGCGCTCTATGAGAGAATCGAATTGCTCCAGGCGGACGGCGTGAGCCTTACGCGGAAAAATGCGGAGATTTTGATTGAGGAGGCGGCAGACCACGCGGAGAGACCGCCGCTCGGCAGAAGACTCAGCGGGCTCTTCTCCAAGCGCTATAATAAGGACGGCCTTCTGATTTTGAAGGAAGAGGATTTCTTAGGCTGATGGCGGTACAGGTCACAGCCTGGCTCGACCGGAATTGGTTCGCGCTCTTTGTCGCTCTGTTTTTACTCGGCATGATGCTTGACGGTCACCGGCGAGGCTTTCTGCGCCTCACGGTGAGCGCCCTTGCGCTGATACTCACGACCCTGTTCGCACGGGTTGCGCTTCCGAGTACAGCCGGCTTCCTCGCAAAGAATACGGGGATGCAGGCTGCGGCCGAGCGCTATATCACAGAGCGGATAGGACTTGATACCGTGACAGATCGCCAGACGGCGGACAGCGCGGGGCAGGATCGCGTCATTGAAAATCTGCCGATACCGGATAACTTTAAGCAGGGTCTCCGCGAAAACAATACGGCAGAAGTCTGGCAGGCGGTCGGTGCAACGGGCTTTCAGCAGTATGCCGCGGATTTTTTGGGGCGCACGCTCCTGAATTATCTCGGCTTTACCCTGCTCTTTCTCCTGTTCCGCATGTTGCTCTACTGTGTGTTCCGCTTCCTGAACTTGTTTACCTCCCTCCCTGTGATTCACGGGATGAACCAGATTGCGGGTGCTGTGCTTGGGCTGGCTGAGGGGCTCTTTTTCCTCTGGCTCGGCTTCCTCATACTGAATCTCTTTCAGTATACGCCGTTTGGCAGCGGCCTTCTGGAGCAGGTTGAGGCAAATCCCTGGGTGTATTTCCTCTATCGGAATAATCTCTTGCTGAGCGCGCTCGGCAATTTGTGGCAGGGAATCTTTTGAATCGGAAGACAAATTCGGAATAAAAAAGCTCGAATCCCTTGGGATTCGAGCTTTTTTATTCGTTTATAGCCGAGGCAATTAGGGATTCAGCGGTTCAACCGTCTGAATGGAAGCGGTGGAGCCGCTCTTTTTGCTCTCGTTTGCGGCGGTGGGGCCGCTCTTTCCGCCGGAGATGGTCTCGCCGGGGGCGGGCGCGCCGCTGTTGTTCACTGCGTTTGCCTTGCTGCCCGACTTTGCGGCAGTGCTTTCCTTGGCCTTCGTACTTGCCGCGGTGGTTTTAGCCGCTTGGGAAGTTTCCTTCGCCTTGGAACTCGCTGCAGTGGTCTTATTTGCCTCGGAACTTTCCTTTGCTTTGGAACTTTCGGTCGTGGTCTTATTTGCCGCGGAAGTTTCCTTCGCCTTAGAGCTTGCCGCGGTCGTCTTATTTGCTGCGGAAGTTTCCTTCGCCTTAGAGCTCGCTGCGGTGGTCTTCGCCGCTTGGGAGGTTTCTTTTGCCTTAGAGGTCTCGGCAGCGGTCTTCGCCGCGCTACTCGCCTTTTTCTGAGACTTGGTGCTCTTACTGCTCTTTGTCTCTGCGGAGTTCTCTTCTTCCGAGCTGCTCTCCTTGGTCTTATTGTCCGTGCCGTAGGTGTGGTACTCGTGGCTGTTGTCGCCGCCGTTGCCCATCGCATCGAGCTCGGTAAAGTTTGCAACTGCCTCGTGGCCGAGCTGATCGGACACATGCACTTCCAGTCGATTCGTCAAGACCTGAAACACGGCTTTGTTCTCGTTTTCGTCGATGTCGGTCGGAAGCACGCGCTCCTCATCGGCATCCATGCCGTAGATAGAATCATAGTTGATGCCGGACTGCGGATCGTCAAAGCTTACGGTCAGCATATTGCCGTCGAGTTCATCGCCCGAAATCAGCGGCGGCTGGTCATCCACCGAGCCTATGTGCTCGTATTGGGTGCGATGCATGCCGTTGATGTAGCGAACCGTGACTTCAAGGGTACCGTTTTTCTCAACCGTGGCCTTGTAGTGGCCGCCGCCCAGATTTTCGAGATTCAGCGGAGTGTCATCCAGCTTGACATCAAAGGCGGCAAGCGGCAGGCGCGGGTGTAGCTCCACCTGAATTTCCGCCGTGCGAAAATCAGAAGACTCCTCAATGTGAAGCTTAAACTTGGGGCGCAGCGTCACCAAGAAAAAGATCAGGAGATTGATGAGGAGAAAGGGAATAATATAGAAGAGAACCACATTGCCCGGCTTCTTCTCCTCGCCCGGATTAGGGTGTCTCTGCTCCTCGTTGGCCATAGAACTCCTTTCCAATGTAACTGGTCTGTATTTTTCCTCATTCTAACATTTACCGGGAAAGCGGACAAGATAGCAATCCGTTGAAACTTTTCCGCTTGGAGGGGTGGTTATGAAAGGGAAACGTGTTATAATAGACATTACCATGCGCGAATATGCTTTTTCGCTTGCGTGGCATTTTGTGCTTCTCAGGCAAAACGGGGGAAATATAAAGAGGAGGAGGCAGAAGAGAAAACTATGATTAAACAGACAATTTTTCAGCGCATCGCTGCGGTTGCACTATCGATCGCAATGACGCTTGGTATGAGCAATGTTTCGGGAGATCTCGCCGCACCGGTTCACGCGGAAGAGGGCAAGGTGGTCCTCGCTTACGAGATGGAGTACAAGGGACAGGGTTGGACCGGTTGGACCGAGGACAACCACTACCTGAGCCGCACGGGGACCTACCCGACGGCATTTCGCGCGGCGCTCAGAGAGCAGCCGGCGGGATTGAGCGGAACCATTAAGTATCAGGTCAATGTGAGCGGCAGCGGTTGGACGGGCGTCAAGGAGAACGGTGCGGTTGCAGGCGAAGAGGGCGGAACGGCTCCGCTCGAGGGGGTACGCGTCTGGCTGAACGGTGAACTTTCGTCCGCCTATGATGTATACACGAAGGCGCAGGTGAACGGCCAGTGGCTCGATTGGGTCACGAACGGCCAGGATGCGGGTAAGGTCGGCGTGGGAACTCACATCGACGGCGTTCGCATTGCGGTGGTCAAGAAGGGTGAGACGCCCGCGGAGGTGGCACCGGCAACGGTGCGCCAGGTGGATCCGAACCGCCCGATGGTCGCTTTGACCTTTGACGACGGACCGAGCAAGTACGATGCACAAATACTCTCGACACTTGAGGCAAACGGCGGCCGTGCAACCTTTTTCATGGTCGGAAACCTGGTGCCGCGCTATCAGAAAACCGTGCAGCGCATGGCGGAGGACGGTATGGAGCTCGGCAATCACAGCTGGGCGCACGAGAATCTCGCAAAGCTCAGCGGCGCTGCTGTGAGAGAATCCATTGAGAAGACCAATCGTGCCATTAAGGAGGCGACCGGACAGAGTGCAACTTTAGTTCGCCCGCCCTATGGTTCGCTTGGCGGTCAGGCGCGTCCCACGCTCGCTGCGATGGGCTATTCGGCTACGCTTTGGAACATCGATACCCTGGACTGGAAGACGAAGAACGCGGATAACACGGTCAATGTCGTTCTGAGCCAGGTGAAAGACGGCGATATCATCCTCATGCACAGCATCTATGCGCAGAGCGCGGCGGCTGCGGAGCGCTTAATTCCGGAGCTCACGAAGCGCGGCTATCAGCTGGTCACCGTGAGTGAGCTTGCGGCTGCACGCGGCGTTACGATGCAGGCGGGACATAGCTACGGTTCCTTCAATAAGAAAAAGTGAGTACAGCAGAACTTGAGAGCGCACTGAAAAGCGGTGTACTCTCGCGGGCCTATCTTCTTTGCGGAGAGGAAAGCTATCTCCGCAGGAACTATAAGGCCCGCTTTTTTTCGCAGTTTGGGACAGACAGCATGAATGCGAGTCTGCTTCAGGAGGAGGCGGCAAGCGAAGACAACATCATTGCCGCAGCGGATACCCTGCCCTTTTTTGCGGAGCGGCGACTCGTCTTTGTCGAGGAGAGCGGACTCTTTCAAAAGAGTGCGGATAAGCTTGCGGATTATATTTCCGCCATGCCTGAGAGCACACTCCTGGTCTTTTCCGAGCGCGCCGTGGATAAACGCGGCAGACTCTATAAAGCGCTCCAAAAGTACGGTGCGGTGGTTGCGTGCGAACACCCCTCCGAGCGGGATTTAAAGCTCTGGGCGGCGCGCTACCTGCTTCGCAGCGGCAAGAAAATTCAGGAATCCGTGTTGGAACACTTTTTATCGCAGGTCGGCGGCGATATGGAAGCGCTCAGCGGAGAGCTTGAGAAACTGATTGCCTACCTCGGTGAGCGAGATGTGGTCGCGCGGGAAGATGTCAAGGCGATAAGCTCGGTCTCTGTGGAGAACCGTATCTTTGATATGATTGCGGCGAGCTGTGAGCGAAAGACCGCTAAGGCGCTTGCGCTCTACGGCGATTTGCTTGCGCTCAAGGAGTCTCCGGGGCGCATTCTGTCCCTGCTTGGTCGGCAATATCGCCAGCTTAGGTCGGTCAAAGCCTTTGCGACGGAGGGCAAGCGGGAAAAGGAGATTGCGGAGCTCAGCGGACAGCCGCAGTGGTTAGTGCGTAAGCTCCTGCAAATGGGGCGCCAGCTCTCCCTCGGCGGCCTCGTCGCGGCGGAGCGGCGGGCGGCAAGTTTGGAAGCCGCCTATAAATCCGGACGCTTGAGCGACCAGCTTGCCGTTGAGTTATTGCTGTGCGGCGGCGATTTGACAGACTATTGTCCGTGAAAATGTACAATTTTTGAGAAATAGACGTCTGAAAAATGTGAAAACGACACAGAAAAAGTCAAAAAGTGCATTGACACTCTTCGTAATATTTGCTATAGTTACATTGTGATTTGAGTGGACAAGGATACGCGCGACAGCAGAGATCATGCAGTTCCATCCATGGTCGAGTTGTCGCGTGTTTTGTTGCCCCGGGGGATTACGGATTATTTTTTTATTTCATGGAGGCAGAAAATGCACAACGGAACAGTTAAGTGGTTCAAC
>CAUVLB010000004.1:0-13945 GCA_963552595.1 uncultured Stomatobaculum sp.
GCTCACATGGAGGGAGGCTCTCCTCCCCTCAATCCACTTTCCCGTCTCGTCCACATAGTATCCGTCGGGCGTCACGGTGCTCGAAAGCATGGCGCCGTCCGCTCCGACATAGTAGTTTCCGATCCAGCGGCTCTCTGCCATGTAACCGATGCCGTCAAAGTAGTACCACTTGTTGTTGATCTGTTTCCATGTGGCGGTCGGATAGGCGCCGTTTGCCTCCTCATACCACCAACCCCTGTCATTGCGCTTCCACTGTGCGTTTGCCGCCATCGAAGGAAGTACGAGACTAGCCGAGATTGCCGCAATCGATGCGGCACACACAAACTTCCGTAGCAATTTCATAAGCACCCCCAATTTGAAAACTGTGATTTCAATACTCTTATCTCTTACTTTACCATTCATCTCACAATGGGTTCAAGCTTTCACGCATGTTTCTTTCTTGTTTTCAGACATTTATGTTAACCACGCCGCGAATAGCTTACTTCCTCTTTCGCGCGCAAGCAGGCGGATAATCGCTTTGGAATACAGAATACACCGTAGGGAAGCGTTCACAAGCAAAAAGCACAAAGAGCCGCTTCCTCACAGGGGAGGAACGGCTCTTCTTTATTTTTACAGATGTACGAATTCGATGAGCAGGAGCCATGCAAGTCCGTAGTAAGTCACAACGCCGACTAAGTCGGTGATGGTTGTGATCAGAGGACCGGAAGCAGCTGCCGGGTCGATGTGAATGTGCTTGAAGAAAATCGGAACCGCGGTACCGACCAAGCTCGAAATCAGCATTGCGACCACAAGAGAGATTCCGATGCAGCCCGAAATCGCAAATGCATAGTGAATCGGCATGCCCTTGAAAACCGTGATATAGAGACCCACACCGACAAAGGCCAATAATCCCAGGATGATACCGTTCAGGGTACCTACATTGACTTCCTTGGTGAGAAGTTTCCACTTCTGCTTCGGTGTGAGCTGATCGTCCATGAGCGCACGAATCGTGACTGCGAGGGACTGGGTACCTACGTTACCTGCCATGTCGAGTATCAGGGACTGGAAGGCCATGACAATGGTGAGCTGCGCGACCACGCCCTCAAAGAGGCCCACCACGCTCGAAACAACCATGCCGAGACCGAGCAGCAGAATGAGCCAGGGGAGACGCTTTTTGACACTCATGCGGAGCGGCTCGTTTAAATCCTCCTCCGCGGAAAGACCTGCCAACTTCGCGTAGTCCTCTCCCATCTCATCGCCGACCACTTCCGCAATTTCCTGTGAGGTGATGGCACCGAGAATGCGGTTGTCCGAGGAAAGAACCGGAATACTCTCCTCCGAATAATCGCGGATAATCCAGAGGCAGTCCTCAATGCGCTCATCGGCGTAGACATAGGGATACTGCGTCATGATAATGTCCGAGAGCTCGGTGTCTCTGCGGGCAATGATTAAATCCTTTAAGTTGATGGCACCGTAAAAGACGCCCTGCGGATCCAAGACATAGATCACGGAGATGTTGTCGTGCTCCTCCGCCTGCTGTACGAGGGACTTCATGCCCTCCCGCACAGTCATATTGCTGTACAGCCAGACGAAATTCGTCGTCATGCGGCTTGCGATTAAATCCTCGTCGAAGGATGCGAGGCTCTGAAGCTTTGCCCTCGCCTCCGGATCCATGAGTTCAAGCCACTCCTTCTTCTTTGCGGAATCGCTCTCCTTCATCAAGTCGACTGCGACGTCCGGCTCCATTCTGGTGAGGACATTCGCCGCGCGGTGCAGGCTCATCTCCCCCAGATATTTGTCGGCGTAATCGCTGTGCTCCAATACTTCCGCGAGGTTTTCATCGCTCTGCAGGCGATAAAAACGCTCTCTCTCTTCTATGTTGATTTCATCCAGCGCTGCCGCCAGATCGCTCGCATGATATTCATCGAGCGCATCACGCATGATCTTCGGGGTCTTTCTTCCGCGGAGAATTTCCAGAATTTCCTGCTGGAGTTCTTCGCGGTTCTTCATTCCCTTCTCTCCCATACTCTCTCCTCTCTCTTCACCTGAACTGACGAAGCAGCTCGCCAACGGGTTGCGCACTGACAGCTAAACCGGAGGCGCGGCGAACAGGAGAGAGCGGCACCGGGCCTCTCCCTACTTTTGGACTTCCAAAAGGTTCCCGGGCTGCGTTTCGGCAAAAGCCCGGTAAAACACCCTGTTCGCAGCGGTTCTACTTCGCCCTCCACCATCACTGTCACTCATTCCGGTCACCTCCTTCTCTTCTATGTGAATGTATACCCTTGAAACTATAACATTCCGCGTTTTTGATTTCAAGGAAAAGCTGTGTCCGAAAAAGACAGTTTTGTGCGATAAAAGTGGGTTTTGCTGTATCTTTACGGGGGTACTTATGCTATGATTCTCTACATAATTGAAAAGGGGGACGTCACAATGGAACTTGAAAATAAACGCGCGGAACAAAAAGCTCTGCTCTCGCAGCTTCTTGGTGCCACAATAGGAGCGTTGATTTATGCGGCTGCGACCAACTGGTTTATTGTTCCCGCAAAGCTCTACTCCGGCGGTCTCTTCGGTGTATGCCAGTTAATTCGAACCGGCCTGATTTCGCTGCTGCACCTGAACACCGGAAATTTTGATATCGCCGGTATCATTTACTACTGCATCAACTTTCCGGTACTTTTGATGTCGATGCGTGCCATCGGCAAAAAGTTCTTCTGGAAGACACTGTTCACGACCACTCTGATTTCTTTCTTTCTCTCCGTGATTCCCGTAATTCACGTGATGGATGACATGCTCTCCACCTGTATTGTCGGCGGTCTGGTTTCGGGCTTCGGCCTCGGCATCATGCTGAGAAACGGTGCATCGGCGGGCGGCATGGACGTGATTGCACTGCTGCTCATCAAGTGGAAAAAGGATTTCAGCGTCGCAAAGGTCGGCATCGGTGTCAATGTAGTGCTCTACGGCATCTGCCTCTTCCTCTTCAACGCACAGACCGTCATCTACTCTCTGATCTGCACGGCTGTCTGCACCGTCGCGGAGGACAGAATGCACACCCAGAACATCAATGTCCTGGTCACCATCATCACAAAGAGCAAGGACGCTTCTCTCGAAGAGGCAATCATGAAGCAGCTTGGCCGCGGTGTCACGACCTGGGGCGCGCACGGCGCTTACACGAACGAAGAGACTCGTGTTCTCTTCTGCGCGGTCTCGAAGTACGAGGTGCGCCAGCTTAAGTCTGTCATCTACGCAATCGATCCGCAGGCCTTTGTCGTCATCAACGAGAAGGTGAGCATCGAGGGACACTTTGTAAAGCGTCTCGCGTAAGTTTTCGGAAACACAAAAGCGAGTCATGCAACTGCATGACTCGCTTTTCTATGCGTCAGGTTTACTTTTTCAAGACTAAGCGGACAAAAGAGTTGTCGGCGCTGTTAACTCAAAAAGAGCCGTGCCGACGCACAGCTCTTTCTGTTTACTTCATCTATCTAGCGCCTTTGCCGCGCTTCTCTCTCAGCCCGCGGCACTCTTCTTCTCGAGGCGGCGACGTATCGCAAGCATCTTCTCGTCGGTATCCGCGATGATATCCGCGCAGGCGCGGAGTTCCTCCGAGATTTCCTCGGCATCGGGGATTTCCTTCTTGTACTTGAGTTCGTGGTCAAGACTCGCCCAGAAATCCATGGCGATTGTGCGTATCTGTATTTCCACCCGGATAAAGCTCTTCTGTTCGGAGAAATAGACCGGGACTTCCGCAATGATGTGGTAGGAGCGGTAGCCGTTGTCCTTCGGGTTTCTGATGTAATCCTTAATCTGAAGGACACGGACATCGTCCTGACGCATCATCATGCCCGCAATCGCGTAGATATCGTCCACAAAGGAACAGATGACGCGGACCCCCGCAATGTCATCCAGATTGTCCTGCATGGCCTTAAGCGTCAGCGGATAGCCCTTGCGCTTCAATTTCTCGACAATGCTCCGCGGCTGCTTGACCCGGGACTTGATCATCTCGATGGGATTTCTTTGGTTCCTCGCCGAGAGCTCATCGTTCAGAACCTCCAACTTGGTTTTGACTGCCCGAATGGCGCAATTGTACATCATCATGGCATCCTGAAACTGCTGCGCCCATGCGACCATGCTCTCCGGCACCTGGACTTCGCCCGGGGCACGCAGTATGGATTGCTCAAGCTCGCTGTTCGGATTGCCGCCTCTTGTTATCACTCTGCCTTCTTATCTCCCGTCACAGCGGCGACCGCTTCATCCAGCCACGGCACCGCAAGGGTCTCAACCTTACCCGCATCGACCGCTGCGGCAATCGCGGAATCAATCGGCGCCTTCGCGAGCACCTTGAGTCCGTGACCCTCCGCAATTTCATCGATGTGGCTCTCGCCGAAGACCGCATGGGGCTTACCGCAGTCCGGGCAATTGTAGTAGCTCAGATTCTCAACGAGACCGAGAATCGGAATGTCCATCTGGCGGGCCATGTTGACGGCCTTCTCGACTATCATGGACACCAGTTCCTGCGGGCTTGTCACAACGACAATGCCCTCAACCGGCAGCGACTGGAACACCGTGAGCGGAACATCGCCGGTGCCCGGCGGCATGTCGACAAAGAGATAGTCCACATCGCCCCAGTACACTTCCGACCAGAACTGCTTCACGACACTCGCAATGACGGGACCTCTCCAGATGAGCGGCTCGGTGTCGTTGTCCAAAAGCAGGTTGGAGCTGATAATCTTGATGCCGCTCTCCGTCTCAGCCGGAACCATCAGGTTATCGCGGGAGTGCAGACTCTGGCTGTCCACGCCGAAGGCCTTCGGAATCGAGGGGCCGGTGATGTCCGCGTCCAAAATACCGACGCGGTAGCCCGCATCGCTGACGCGTGCCGCAAGAAGGCTCGTAATCAGGGACTTACCCACGCCTCCCTTGCCGCTCATCACGGCGATGACATGACATACATTGCTGTTTGCGTTGCTCGGAATCTGAAAATTCGGCTTCGGCGGCTCCGGCATACCGCCGTGGTTGCAATTGCATCCTTCTGACATAATTCACCTCTCCGGAGCTTAAGCTCCGCTTTAATTCCCATATTTAAGACAAGTTAAGTCTACAACATTCCAAAGCATTCCGCAAGCAGTGGCAAGCCCTGCCCTCTTTGTGGTATACTGTCCGCGAAGAAGTCGAAGACAATTTTGCGGCGCAATACTTAGTCACTGCAAACTGCCAGAAAAGGAGAAGTTATGCACCAGGCAATTCAGATGAGCGACACGCTCTGGTATCTCGGATCCAGCGACAGAAGACTCGCTAAGTTTGAGAACTGCCACCCGATTCCGCTCGGCATTTCCTACAACTCTTACTTGGTCATGGACGAGAAGACCGTCCTGCTTGATACCGTGGATCAGGCGATCTGCGGCGTGTTTCTCGAAAACCTCAAGGCTGTGTTAAACGGTCGTGCGCTCGACTACATTGTCGTGAACCACATGGAGCCGGATCACGCTGCTACGCTTGCCGAGGTCTTGCTCCGCTATCCGGAGGCTACGGTTATTGGCAGCGCAAAGACCCACGCGATGATCAAGCAGTTCTTCGGAGAGCTCAATCTGCAGGGCAAGGTCATGCAGATCAAGGAGAACGATACGCTCTCGACCGGTCACCACAACCTCCGCTTCATCCTGGCTCCCATGGTGCACTGGCCGGAAGTCACCGTAACCTACGACGAGAGCGATAAGATTCTCTTCTCTGCGGATGCCTTCGGCACCTTTGGTGCTCTCTCCGGCAACCTCTACGCGGATCAGCTGAATTTCGGCGACTTTGAGCTCTCCGAGATGCGCCGCTACTACTCGAACATTGTCGGCAAGTACGGCGTCCAGGTGCAAGCGCTCTTAAATAAGGCGGCCGGCCTCGACATTCAGATGATTTGCCCGCTGCACGGCCCTGTGTGGCGCGTCGCAAACAAGATTCAGTGGATTATTGAAAAGTACTCCCGCTGGGCAACCTACCGCCCCGAGGACAACGAAGTGGTCATCTTCTACGCTTCGGTCTACGGCGGCACCGAGAACGCGGCGGAAGTGCTCGCAAATGCCCTCGGCACGCGCAAGATTAAGAACATCAAGATGTACGATGTCTCCGTGACCGATGTTTCCTACCTGGTCTCCGAGGCCTTCCGCGCAAGCCACCTGGTCTTTGCATCCGCGACCTACAACAACGAGATCTTCCCCTACATGGAGGGTCTGCTCCGCGAGCTCGAGGCGCACAATATGCAGAATCGCTCGATTGCGCTGATTGAGAACGGCTCCTGGGCACCGGTGTCCGGCAAGAAGATGAGCGAGCTCTTCTCTTCGATGAAGAACATGAACTTCCTGCAGGACACGGTCACCTTAAAGTCTCGCGGTCACGAGGAACAGCGCTTGCAGCTGCTTGCGCTCGCAGACACGCTCGCAGAGTCTGTCTTCGCCTCCGAGCACCGCTGAGCTTCTCTCCGCTTTGCGTCTCGCTTTGAGTAGGAGCAGCCGCAGTAATCCTGGCGGTACAACCCGTGCTCTTTCGAGAGCTCGGTCGAGCGGAGGAAACCGTTTTTCTTTTTAAAATCAGAGGGCAGGAAGGCAACCCCTTCTTCCGCCCCGACGCGCTCCCCGATTTCATTCAATCGGGGGGCGCTTTTCATTGGGGAAATGGTGAGGCTTGTCGTGAAATAATCAAAGCCGCCCGCCTTCGCCGCTTTTGCGCTCTCGCGAAGACGAAGTTCAAAGCAGATGCCGCAGCGCTCGCCGCCCTCGGGATCCTGCTCGTGTCCGCGCACGGCCTCGTGAAAGAGCTCGGGGCGATATTCCCCCGCAAGGAAGCTCACCGGCCGCGGGAAGTTCATCTCACGCAGAAGACGCTGCTCCTCTTCGGCGCGCCGCCGGTATTCCTCGGGGTCGTCGATGTTCGGGTTACAGAAAAAGACGGTCACGTCAAAGTGCGGCGCCAAGCTCTCCAGACAAAAAGAGGAGCAGGGCGCACAGCAGACGTGAAGAAGAAGCTTCGGGACAAGTCCCGAAGCTTCGTTTTTTCGGACCAAGAGGTCCTGTTCTCTCTGGTAATTTCTCTGATTCATAAAAAGTCTCGAATTCTCTTAGATCTCACCGGGTTTCTGAGCTTCCTAAGCGCCTTCGCCTCAATCTGGCGGATACGCTCTCTGGTCACCTTAAACTCTCTGCCGACTTCCTCGAGCGTGCGCGGATGACCGTCCTCCAGGCCGAAGCGAAGCACGATAACCTGGCGCTCTCTCTCCTTGAGGTCGCCGAGCAGTGCGTCAATGTGCTCGCGCAGCATGACGGACTCCACATTGTCCTCCGGTGTGAGAACATTGTTGTCCGCGACAAAGTCGCCGAGGTTCGAGTCGTCCTCCTCACCGATCGGAGTCTCGAGCGAAGCGGGCTCTCGCGCAATCTGCATGATTTCCATGACCTTTTCCTCGGTCATATCGAGTGCCTTTGCGAGCTCTGCGACACTCGGCTCATAGCCGAGCTCCAGGGTAAGTTTGCGCTGCATCTTGCTCATCTTGTTGATGGTCTCGACCATGTGCACCGGCACACGTATGGTTCTCGCCTGATCCGCGAGCGCCCGGGTTACGGACTGGCGTATCCACCAGGTTGCGTAGGTTGAGAGCTTAAAGCCCTTCTCGGGGTCAAACTTCTCAACGCCCTTGATGAGACCTAAGTTGCCCTCCTGCACGAGGTCCAGGAAACTCATACCGCGCCCCGTGTAGCGCTTTGCGATGCTGACCACGAGTCGGAGGTTCGCCTCAATGAGTTTTTTCTTCGCCTTCTCATCGCCCGCCTGCTTTTTCCGCGCAAGTTCCATCTCCTCCTCGGCGGTGAGCAACGGCACGGTTCCTATTTCCTTTAAGTACATGCGGACCGGATCTTCTGTACCGACGCCCTCCAGGAGATCCACCGGGTTCAGGTTAATCTCCTCACCCTCGATCTTTTCGCCGTTCTCGTCCTCGTTGTCGAGATCGTCGTCAAGGTCCAGATCCAGGCCGAGCAGGCTGTCGCTGCTCTTTTCGACCTTCTCGAGATCTTCCGGCGGCTCCTCTTCACGGTGGTGCTGCACCTCGATATTGTTGGCCTCCAGATAGCTGTAGATATGCTCAATCCCCTCGGCACTCAGCTGATAATCCTGAAAATAGTCGTTGATCTCATCGACATCCAGCTTGGAATCCTTGTTCTTGGCCTGCTCGACCAGCTGCAGCAGACCCTGCAGGAGCTCCTGCTCGTGAATCTCCCGCTTCTCGGTCTCAGCCTTCTTGCCGCCCTTTGCGCTCTTCTTTTCCGTTCTCTTCTCTTCTGCCATTTGGATTCATCCTCCTGTTCTTGCTCCGCTGAAGATACGAAACTTAAATATAGCCGTAAATCCCGCGCACACTGACCTCACCGCTCCGAACGGCCGTGAGGCTTTGATCCTCGCGCCGCACAAGGAGCTCACCGCTCTCCGTAATGCCCTCCGCGACGCCGCAGTACTCGCCATCGGGATCCAGAACACGAACCTCTCTGCCCCTGTTTGCAAGCAGCGCCTCATAGCGCTCCTTTAAGGCCGCAAAGCTGCCCTTTTCCTCAAACAGCTTCTCATAGCGCGCAAACTGTTCCCAGACCGCGGCTATGATAGGCGTGCGCGCCGCTTCTTTGCCCTGTTCCAGTGCAAGCGAAGTCGCAACTTCACGTATTTCCTCCGGAAAGCTCTCCGTATTGACATTGATGCCGATGCCGATGACCACAAACTCGATGCGGTCCAAATCCGTACTCATCTCCGTGAGTATGCCCGCAACCTTTTTCCCGCGCACCACGACATCGTTCGGCCATTTGATGGCGGCCTCAAGCCCGGTCGCCTCACGTATGCCGTCCGTCACGGCGAGCGCCGCCACCAGGGTCAGCATGGACGCACGCTCCGGCCTGAGCTTCGGGCGCAACAAGAGCGACATCCAGATGCCGCTGCCCGGCGGGGAACTCCAATTGCGGCCGCGGCGCCCTCTGCCCGCGATCTGTTCTTCCGCGACAAAGAGCGTGGGGCCCGCATCGCCCGCCCCGGCAGCGCGTTTCACCTCCAGATTGGTCGAGTCGGTCTGCTGCAAAAAGACCCAGCGTTTCAAAAACTGCTGTCCGCCGAAGGCCTCATCCAGAGAGGCCTGGCTCAGCAGATACCCTGTGTTTCGCAATAAATACCCTCGATTCTGTCTCGCTTCTATGGTATAGCCCTCGTCCCGGAGCTTTGCGACCGCCTTCCAGACCGCCGTCCGCGTCACATGAAAGCGTTCGCAGAGCGCCTGTCCGGAGCAGTAATCGCCCGCTTCCAGCAGAGCTTTTAAGATATCGTCCTTTAACAAGGCTTCACCTCAGAGCATAACGACTGCGCTGATTGCGCAGAGTAGGAGGAGCAGGAGCCCCAGAAATATGACCGCCAGCGCACTCCCCTTTTTTCGATGTGCCCGCTGCAAGGCCGAGAGCCGCACCATGCCGTTCGCAAGGGCAAGGAGCCCGGCCAGGCCGAAAATCAGAGAGAAAAAGAGCGGGTGCTCTTCCGGCGACAAAAAGGCAAAGACAGCCAGCACTGTGACCGCAAGCCCGACAAAGACATGCAGCGCATCCAGTAAATAGCTGTTTTGTGACGTCATACTTCCCTTCATGCTCTCTCCTTTCTTCTCTGTCTTGCGCGCTCATAGAGTAATATCGAGGCGGCAACCGCCGCGTTTAAGGATTCCACCTGCCCGAGCATGGGAATGTGGATGCTTTGATCCGCCGCAGCAATTGTCTCCGCCGTGAGGCCGGCCGCCTCGTTGCCGATTAAGAAAGCACTCTTCTCCGGATAGTCAATGCTGTCATAGGGCACCGAAGCCTGAAGAGCCGCCGCATAAAGGCATATGCCTTCCTGCTTGAGCGTTAAGAGCGCCGCCGCAAAATCGTCCACATAGACCACGGGGATGCGGAATATGCTCCCCATGGTTGCGCGTATCAGTTTCGGGTTGTAGACATCCACCGTGCCGCGGTTTGCGAGTATTGCGGATAGCCCTGCCCCCTCGCCCGCGCGAAGCATGGTTCCGAGATTTCCCGGGTCCTGCAAGCTCTCGACCGCAAGAAAACAACTCGCGCCGCCCTTCAAAACTTCCTCGAGACTCTTTCGCTGCATGCGAAGCAACGCGAGCACGCCCTGCGGTGTCTTCGTGTCCGACATCTTCGCAAAAATATTGTCTGCAACCGTCTCCGCCTTGAGTGCCTCTATCTTTTCCTTTACTTCTCCCGCGGCGTGTGCCGCAAAGCTCTCGCTCACATAGAGTTCTTCGATTTCGGTCTGCGGCGCCTCCAGAAACATGCGGACGCCCTCAATCGGGAAAAGTCCCCTCTCCGCGCGGAGAGAAGCCTTATCAAAGAGAGCCCGCACTTCCTTCACTTTCCGATTGGCCGGCGAAGTAATCATAAAGCTTCTGCCTCTTCAAGCCAGATGCGGCTCATTGCATCCGAGGGCATGCGGAGATCGCCGCGCGGAGAGACCGCAACACTGCCTGCCTTCGGGCCGTCCGGCAGGCAGGAGCGTTTAAACTGCTGTGTGAAGAAACGGCGCAGGAAGGTAAGGAGCCATTTCTTGACGGTCGCCTCGTCATAGACACCCGCAAACGCGCGGCAGGCGAGGCGATAAATCTTCCGCGGGCTGCTGCCGAAGCGCAGCATCTGAAACAGGAAGAAGTCGTGGAGCTCGTAGGGCCCCACCAAATCTTCCGTCTTCTGGCTGATCACGCCGTCCTTCGGCGGCAAGAGCTCGGGACTCACCGGCGTGTCCAGAATGTCGAGCAGCACTTCGCGGAGCCTTCCGCTTGCGCGCTTCGCCTCATGCTCCACCAGTACGCGCACCAAGGTCTTCGGCACCGAGACATTGACCGCATACATGGACATGTGGTCGCCGTTGTAGGTTGCCCAGCCGAGTGCCAGTTCCGAGAGGTCTCCGGTTCCGATTACCAGGGCATTGTCCCGGTTCGCGATGTCCATGAGCACCTGGGTGCGCTCGCGCGCCTGCGCATTCTCATAGGTGATATCGTGCTTCTCGGGATCCTGTTTGATGTCCTTAAAATGCTGCAGCACCGCTTCGCGTATCGAAATCTCCTCGAGACTTGTTCCGAGTGCCGCCGCGAGTTCGCAGGCATTGCGATACGTTCTGTCCGTGGTGCCGAAGGCCGGCATGGTAATTGTCTCAATGCCGCTTCGCGGAAGGCCGAGCGCATCGAAACTCCGCACCGCGACAAGGAGGGCAAGGGTGGAATCGAGTCCGCCCGAGAGCCCAAGCACAACGCGGGAGCCGTGGATGTGGTCAAGGCGCTTCTTTAAGCCGAGCGCCTGTATCATGAGGATTTCCTCGCAGCGCTCCGCGCGCGCCTCGGGTTCTGCCGGCACAAAGGGAGCCGGGTTCACCGTGCGCGTGAGCTCAGTCTCCGTGAGGCAAAGAGCAAAGTCGATGCCACGGTACAGATTCGCCTCGCCGTCTCTCTGCGGATAGCTGCTCTGCCGTCTTCTTAAGAAGAGGAGCTTTTTCAGATCCAGTTCCGATGCAATGACCGCATTGGTGAGCAGCGGAGACTCCGCGAGCAGAGAACCCGCCTCCGCAATCAGATTGTGTGCGCTGAACACGAGGTCCTGCGTCGACTCGCCCTCTCCGGCGCTCGCGTAGACATAGCCCGCGAGCAGCTTGCTGCTCTGCGCTTTAACGAGTTCGCGCCGCGCCTTCCGCTTTCCGGCAAGCGCATTCGAAGCCGAGCAGTTCACAATGAGCGTAGCCCCTGCCGCGCAGAGATCGATGGAGGGCGCATTCGGCACCCAGAGATCCTCGCAGATTTCCACACCGATTTTGAGCTCCTGCAGGCTCTCGCAGCAAAAGAGCAGTTTCGCACCGAAGGGCACCTTCTCCCCGAAAAGCGGCACCAGAACCGGGGTTTCAAAGCCCGGCGCAAAATAGCGACGCTCATAAAACTCGCCGTAGTTCGGGATATGCAGCTTCGGCACTAGGCCGAGCAGTTTTCCCTTCTGAAAGACTGCGACCGCATTGTAAACTTGATTCTCAAATGCAAGGGGCAGACCGACAAAGCAAAGCACTTCGCTGTCCGCCGTATGATCGAGTAAGTGTTTCAATTCCCGGAGCACCGCCTCCTGCAGCGTATCCTGCAGGAAAAGATCCCCACAGGTGTAAGCGCTCAGCGCGAGCTCGGGGAACACAAGTACCTTGGTTCCCCTTGCCGCTTCGCTGCGGATGATGGTCTCGATTTGCTCTCGGTTGTAAGCGGGATCAGCGACCCGCACGCTCGGCGTCGCGGCTGCGACGCGGAGAAAACCGTCTCTCATGCCTTCTTCTCACTCCACTCTCCCGGCGTTGCCACCGAAGCGGTCTCCTTCAGAGCGGTCACCAGTCCCGCCATGTTCTGGAGATCGGACGGAATCACAATCTTGGTCGCCTTGCCGTCCGCGACGCGGGTCAGCGCATCGAGGCCGCGGAGACGCAGCACTGCCTCATCGGCACCGGCCTCGCGAATCAGACGGATACCCTCAGCCTCAGCCTCCTTGACGGCGCGAATCGCCTTTGCCTGACCTTCCGCCTCCTGAATCTTGCGCTCCTTCTCTGCCTCCGCGCGGAGAATTGCAGTCTGCTTCTCTGCCTCTGCGTTCAGAATTGCCGCTTCCTTGTTACCCTGTGCATTCAGGACAGCAGACTCCTTCTTACCCTGTGCCAGGGTGATCAGCTCACGCTTCTCGCGCTCTGCCTTCATCTGCTTCTCCATGGCCTCGCGAATCGCATCCGGCGGGAGAATGTTCTTTAACTCGACGCGGTTCACCTTGATGCCCCAGGGATCGGTTGCAACATCCAGCTGGGAGCGCATCTCGGTGTTGATGGTCTCACGGGAGGTCAGGGTTGTATCCAGATCCATGGAACCGATGATATTACGAAGCGTGGTCGCCGTCAGGTTCTCGATTGCGGAGAGCGGATTCTCGACGCCGTACGCATAGAGCTTAGGCTCGGTAATCACAAAAAAGACGACGGAGTCAATGCGCATCGTTACGTTATCCTTCGTGATTACAGGCTGCGGAGGGAAGTCCGCGACCTGCTCTTTCAGGTTGACGCGCTTCGCAATGCGGTCCACAAAGGGAATCTTCAGGTGGACACCCGCATCCCAAGTGGAGTGGTAACGACCCAGACGCTCGATGATGAGAGCCTGTGCCTGCGGAACAATGCTGATACCGTTGACAAGAACTGCAAGAAACAGAACCAACAGAATAATACCCGGTACAAACGGCATGATTTTCCTCCTTTTTTGAGAAAATACAACAATTGTTTTCATTTCAGTATAGCATAATCCGGCCTGTTTTGCTTGCCAAAGCGTTTTTTTCCTGCTATTCTAAATCCCGAGTGAATTGCTAGGAAATACTGGCAAGTAAAAGCTCAGAAGGAGTTGTCATGAAAATATCCACGAAGGGGCGCTACGCGCTTCGCCTGATGATGGAATTTGCGAGACAGCCGGAGCAAGTCACGCGTTTAAAGGATGCCGCGGCAAAGCAGGAACTCTCCGAAAAATATCTGGAGCAGATTGTATCCGTGCTGAGCAAGGCCGGCTTCGTGAAAAGCATACGGGGCGCCCAGGGCGGCTATCTCCTGACCCGCGCACCCGAAAGCTACTCGGTCGGCGATATCTTACGCCTGACCGAGGGCAATATGGCACCGGTCATTTGTCTCGGACAGGACTCGGTCTCCTGTGACCTCGCAGGAAGATGCGTGTCCCGCTCTGTCTTTTCCCGCATTGAGGATGCGGTCAATGAGGTAATCGACAACATAAGCCTCGCAGACCTGCTAAGTGAGGAAGAGACACTTTCCCACACGGCTGCCCCTCTCCCCGAGGATGTCCACCGCCGCTGTCAGGGCGCGCGCTGAGCGCGTCTCTGCAGACAAAAAAAGCAGAAAAAGCACCCGACCT
>CAUVLB010000005.1:0-13839 GCA_963552595.1 uncultured Stomatobaculum sp.
ACGCTGCCGCATACCGCCGGAGAGCTCGTGCGGGTACATGTTGTAGATGCCCTCGCTGTTCGCAATACCGACCATCTTGAGAAGCTCAATGGTGCGTCCCTTGACCGCTTCCTTGGTCGGGTACTCGCTCTTCTTGTGGAGCATGGTCACCTCATCCATCTGGTCTCCGATGCGGAAAACCGGATTTAAGGAGGTCATGGGCTCCTGGAAAATCATGGACATAAAGTTGCCGCGGAGATGCTGCATGACGTGTTCGGGGGTCTTTGTGATCTCATAGATCTTATCCCCGGTGTTCAGGCGAATGGAACCCTCCACCACCTGGCCCTGGGGGCGCTGCAACAGCTGCATGAGCGAAAGGCTGGTCACGGACTTACCGCAACCCGACTCACCCACAACGCCGACCGTCTTGCCGAGCGGCACCTCAAAGCTCACGGAGTCAACACTCTTAACGGTTCCCGCATCCGTGAAGAAGAAGGTGTGGAGGTTTTCAAACTCCACGGCATTCGCAGGATTCTTCATCTCGGTCATGTACTCGCTCTCGGGCACATTCCGGCGCGTTCTCGTCTTCTCGAGCTTCGCTGTAATCTTTCTGTTTTCCTTCGATATCCGCCGCGATTCCCGCGCGGACAGATAGCCATCATCTCTTGCCATCTTATTTCCTTTCGTTCGCGATCAGCGCTTCATCTTCGGGTCAAAGGCATCTCTCAGGCCGTCGCCCACCAGGTTAAAGGCGAGAACGGTGAGGAGCAGGCAGAAGCCCGCCGGGATCCAAATGAACAGATAGTTGCTGAGCACATAGGTGTTGTTGACATCGTTGATGATATTTCCCCAAGATGCGAACGGGAACTTAACGCCCAGTCCCAGGAAGGACAGGGTTGCCTCGGTCAAAATGACACCGCCAAGGCTCATGGTGCAGGTGACGATGAGCTGCGGAATGACGTTCGGAAGCAGGTGACGGAAAATGCGGTTGACGGGCTTAATGCCGGTCGCCTCCGCCGCCGTCATGAACTCCTGCTCGCGGAGCGTTAGAATCTGTCCGCGAACCAGTCTGGTGATGGAAGGCCAGCCGAAGAAGCCCAGAATCAGCATGAGGTAGAACATTCGAATCTTCGGGTCGATGCGGAGCGCGTCCATCGCAGCACCGATGATGATGTAAATCGGAATGCTCGGGATGCAGTAGAAAATATCCACGATGCGCATGATGAGCATATCAACCCAGCCGCCGAAGTAGCCGGAGACACCGCCCATGATCATGCCGATGACCGTCTCGATGATTACGACGATGAAGCCGATGTAAAGCGAGACACGGCCGCCGTACATGAGTCTGGTCAGCATGTCCATGCCGTTCTTATCGGTTCCGAGCGGGTGTGCCTTACTCGGTGCCGCGTAAGTATCATAGACTCTCTGCTCTTTGACCTGCATGATGTTGTATGCCTTGGAAGGCGCATCGAACTCGAGCGTATAGCTCGCCTCGCTGCCGTCGGCATCCTTGAAGGTGAACTCCTTGCCGCCCGCCTCAATGGTTTCGATCAGTTCTTCCTTGAACTGCTTCGAGAAGCTGACGTCGCTCATGATTGCGTTGATGATGTAGCGGCTGGCGTACGCATAGTCCTTGCCGTCCTTCGTGACCGTACCTTCCGCATCGACCTCGTAGGTATCGCCGCCGATGGTAAAGGAAGTCTCCTCATTGGTAACGGCCTTCAGAATGGCAAGCTGCTCCGCAAAGGGAAGGCTTCCGGCGCCGTTTGCATCGCTCACGGTGGTGAGGGAGGCAAAGGCAATGGGCTCAGCCTCGCCCTCCTTCGAAATGATGTAGAAATCCTTGCCCGCCACTTCGTATGTGTACTGCACACCGCCTGCGGCAAAGCAAGCCTCACCCTTGCCCTTAGCGAGCACGAACTGTGCCTGCGCGAGCGAGGGGAAGGCATTCTTTTCGATCTGCTGGTAGCGGAGCTCCGTATTTACCTTGACGCCCGCGTACTTCTGAACCTGGCTGTCCGTGCGGTAAAAGAGCTGCGACTCGCCGTAGGGCGAAATCGCGCCGCCCACAAAGGAAAAGAGGAACATTCCGATCAGAATCACCATGCCGATCACGGCAATGCGGTTCCTGAAGAAACGCTTGGTGACCATGGCGCCGGGCGACAGGGTCTTCACGCGGCGATCATCGTTCAGAGAGTAGGTCGTTTTCTGCTGGTCCTGATTTTGGTCCAGCTTCTTCTCGTTTTCAGACATATCGGATCCTCCTCTCTTACGCGATGCGTACGCGCGGATCAACCACGGCGTACAGGATATCTGTCAACAGGTTACCGATCAGTGTCAAAATTGCGATGAATACCAGGTAGAACATCGAGAACGGAATGTCGCCCGATACCATGGCCTGGTAGGAGGTGTAGCCGATACCCGGAATCGAGAACAGCTGCTCCGTAATCATGGCGCCGGAGAACAGCGCCGGCAGGGACGAGCCCCAGATGGTCACGAGCGTAATCAGAGTGTTCCGGAATGCGTGGTGGAACACGACGCGGCGCTCGGAGAGTCCCTTTGCTCTTGCGGTGCGGATGTAATCGGAGTTCAGAACCTCCAACATGTTGGTGCGGATAAAACGCATGTAAGCACCGACACTCGCAATGGTCAGGGTCATAATGGGCAGCACCAAGTGCATGGCGATATCCCATCTCTGCCCCGCCGGCGAGAGGAAGTCGTGGTTTCTGCTGACCAAACCGTTTAAGTCAAACCACTTCAAATTGACCGCAAAAATCAGCTTTAACAGTGAAGCCAGGAAGAAAGTGGGAAGCGAAATACCAGCCAGTGCAACGATGGAAATCACGTTGTCGGCCATCGAATACTGCTTGGTCGCCGCGATGATGCCGAGCGGAATCGAAATCACCACTTCGAGTATCATGACAATGAGGCTTATCCAGAACGAAATGCTGACAACCTGGACAAACTTCTGCGTGACCGGAATCGTGTACTTCCAGCTGTCACCGAAGTCTAAGCGAACCGCCTTCGCAAGCCAGGCAACGAAGCCGGGGATAATGCCCTTGTCCATGCCGTAGGTTGCCGAGAGCTGCTGCATCCACTCTTCAAAAGTTCTGGATCCGGGCTGCTGCGATTTCTGTCTTGCAATTTGCTCGAGATAGGAAGTCGGAAGCGACCGCATCAGCACATAGAGCAGAAAAGCAACAATGCCCAAAATTACAACGGACCACAAGAGTCGCGTGATAATATATTTTTTCATAAAAAACCCGCTCTTCTCAGGTGGGCAGACTGCCGACAAGCGCGACAGCTGCTATATATCGGGAAAACCGCATCCCTCGCGTTACCGGGGGATGCGGCCATGTCCCGAAAACTACATTTACGGATTTCCGTAAGGTCTTACTGCTTCATCTCAATATTCTCAATCTCGCCGTACCACTTGTAGTAAGTGGAGATATCCGGTGTGATTGTATCAATTTTAATCCGCTCAGCCGAGAAGGTCGTGACATCCTGTCTCTGATAAATCGGAACCTCGCAGGACCAGTCGACAATCTTGTCAAGGCAAGCCTTGTAGATGGTCTTTCTGTACTCCTGATCGGTGGACTCTCTTGCGGTCATAATCATACTGTCAAGCTCTGCGTCCTCAATCTGATAGCGATCGTTGGAGCCGCCGGGCTGCTTGCCGCCGTTTGCAACGTCGGAGTAGTAAATCTGATACATATCCGGATCCGGCGTGGACTGCCATGCAGCACACCAAATCTCGGCCTGACCTGCCTCAAGCTTGTTCCACATATCCGCGACATTGGTGAGGTCGTTGATGGTGAGCTTCATACCGATGTCAGCAAGTGCCTTCTGGGACTCGGTCATAAGCATGAAGGACGGGTGATCGCCGGTGCCGCCGCCCGGGACCATAACGACGTACTCCATCTTCGCACCTTCCGGAGCGGAGACAATCTTGCCGTTCTCAACCTTGTAGCCTGCCGCCTCGAAGAAGCCGAGCGCTGCCTTCTTAGCCGCCGCGTACTTCTCTTCGTCCGTCATGCCGGAGGTGTAAATCGGATCGCCGTTTACGTCTCTCGAGAATGCAATCTCATAGCCTTCGTCGGTCGGCTGCGGCGCTGCCCAAGAGGTGTTGGAAATCGGATAGTTGATGACGCTTGCTCTGTCGCCGTAGTAGGTGCTGACCGCAAGATCGCGGTACACCGAGAAGATAGTCGCGAATGCACGGCGCAGGTTCTTCGAAGCGTCGCTGCCCGGCTCCTTGTTGACCGATACGTTGTGGGAGTTGATGCCGACATAGCCGTAGCCCGATGCATCGACCGCAACCGTGTAAATCTTATCGCCGGAAACTTCGCCGTTGCTGTTTGCCTTCTTAATCGCATCCGCAATCTCGTTCGTGTAGGACGGGTTCGCAACGTCTGCCGTGCCCGCGATGATCGAGTTGATATAGTCGGACTGGTTGATGTAAACCATGCGAAGGTTCTTGGTCTTCGGCTCGCCGAGGAAGTAGTTCGGGTTTGCCTTCATCGTGACAACACCGTTCTCGTACTTCTCAAACATGTACGGGCCTGCGCCGACCGGCTTCGTGGTCTTCGCGCGAACCAGACTGAGGTCGCCCTTCGGGAAACCGAACTTGTTGTTTGCGTAGTCATACTGCGCCTTATCACCGTAGTAGTGAAGCGGGCAAACCGTAACTGCGAGCTGATAAATCATCTGCGCATCGACCTTGGTTGCAACCACGCGGAACGTGTTGTCGCCGGTCTTCTGGATACCCGTGATGTTCGGCGCGGAAGTTCCGGTCTCGACACCGACCGCGAACTCGTTGTAATCGTCCATGAGCTCAAAGAACGGGGTTCCCGCGCTCTCCTTGGAGGACATATCCTTCACGCTGCCGTCGTAAGCTGCGAGCATCGCGTTGAAGAAATCCATTGCGGTCGCATCTTCCTTGAGATCCGGATAGCCGTAATTTGCCGCGACAGCCGCAATCGAGTCGCCCTCCTTGTTGGAGCCGTTTGCAATGTTGGAGTCCACGATTTCCTTCACAAATGCCTCTGCAGCCTTGTTGTAGGAAGCCCAGAACTTCTTCTGCTGATCCTCGGTCCACTTGGAGAAGTCCGTGTTGTTCTCGCCTGCCTTGACCATCAGGTTAAAGAGGGTATCCACACCGCTTCTGTAAGCCTCCATGCCTTCGATCGGAAGTGCAAAGAAGGTAGAAGCGCCGTCATAGGTCGGATCCGAGAGGACATACATGGAGAAGATGACATCGTCAACCGTGAGCGGCTCGCCGTCCTCAAACTTAAGGCCGTCCTTCAGGGTGAAATCGTAGTAGACCGTACCGTCGCTGTTTTCCGTGACAACGAGATCGGAGATACCCTTATAGGTATACTGCTTTCCGTTGTACTCACGGGTCTCTCCCTCAATGCCCTTTAAGACCATTGCACCGTTTCTGTCCTGCGTCAGGAGGGCCGCCGAGCACTGCGCAACCACGTCAGAATCCGGAACGACTTCCGAGAAGAATGCCGAGAACTTCGCAGTGAACTCACCGCCCGCATAGACGAGGCTTCCTTTCGCATCTCCTGCGCCTGCCTCACCCGTGGCCTTGGTTCCGTCCGAAGCACCGGTGTCCTTCTTCGAAGAACAGCTTGCCAGAAGCGAAACTGCCATGGTCGCTGCCAAAAGGGAGGCAACGATCCGTCTTGTCTTTTTCATACCCTTTTCCTCCTTCGTGTGTATGGGCTGTCGCACACCCTGTGTGCGCGACTCCTTAAAACGAGATGTCCCGCCCTCTACAGGCCATCCCGGCGTTACCAAAGATTGCTAGAAAATCCAGAAATATGAATTATTATACAGCAAGTTCTCTAGGCCGACAAGCGCCAGTTGTCCATTATCAGGCCGAGCTTGCGCCAAAAGAACAGCAATACCAGCAGAAATGCGAGCTGGTTCAGTAGGATACCAACCTCAATCGGCTGCAGTTCCGTGCAATGCCGCAGCATCCACGCGAGCTGTGAAACAAAGAACAGAATCCCGAATATGCCGGACAGCGCCGCTCTGATCTGCAGGCCCATAAAAGTATTTTTATAGACGTATCCGTTTACCTCTCTCCGCCCCTTCCTGAGAAAGGCGACGAGGGCAATGCCGGTGAGCAGTACCGCTACCGCTTCCAGCGCATACGGTATGATGAGAAGCGCCGTGCGCGCCACCGCGACCCGCGGCAAGAAACCCGGAAGCAGAGTGAACGGCAGCAGTGCCGGGTATATCATGCCCAGCATGCGGTTCTCCCGTCCGGCGAGCGCCTCCGGGCGTATATCCCGGTAGCGCTTCGCCCTGTCTTGCATGGCCTCCTCCGAGAGCACCCCGTTTCGGTCATAGGGGCTTCGGAACATTCCCATTATTCGATTCCCGTCAGGTCGAAGTCATCCAGATACTTCGCCGCGGTCTCGCAGACTTCCTTCAGGCAGTCGCCCTCAAAGGGACTGTCGAGGCCTGCGTTCTTTAAGAGCTCCGTAAACACCACGCTTCCGCCCTGCAAAGTGTAAGCCATGTAGTGCTTCCACGCGTCGTTCTGGTCTTTCTGAATACGGTTCCAGAACTGCAGTGCGACGGTCTGCGCGAGGCAGTAATCAATGTAGTAGAACGGCATCGAATAGATGTGGTGCTGTCTCTGCCAGCTCTGTCCCTCCGCATAGAAGGGGATCTCGCCGTCCAGCTTCATCCACGGCTGGTAAATGGCAAGGAGCTCCTTCCACTTTGCGTGTCTCTCCGCCGGCGTGAGCTGCGGGTTCTCGTAGACAATGTGCTGGAAGTGATCCACCATGGTCCCGTAGGGAATGAAAACCAGGCTTCCGCTCAGGTGAGAGTACTTAAACTTCGCTGCGTCCGTTCCGAAGAACTCTTCCGCAAAGTCCTCCGCGAAATACTCCATCGACATGGAGTGCACCTCGCAGGCCTCAAGGCTCGGTCCGCAGGTTCCGATCGGCACGCGGTTTCGGTTCATGTAATCCGCAAAAGCATGTCCCGCCTCATGGGTCACGACTTCGACGTCGTGCTGGGTGCCGTTAAAGTTTGCAAAGATAAACGGTGTCTTATAATCGCGAAGACCCGCACAGTAGCCGCCGCCCTGCTTTCCCTTCGTGGAGAGCAAATCCATGAGTTCATCTTCAATCATGTGGTTGAAGAACTCGGCTGTCTCGGGGGAGCGCCACTCGTAGAACTTCTTTGCCACCGCGACAATGTCATCCGGCGTGCCCTGCGGCTTCGGATTTCCGGAGCGGAACTCCATCGCGTTGTCCGCATAGCTCATCGGATAGGTCTTGCCGAGGCGCTTTGCCTGTCTCTCGTAGACCTTGACCGCCACCGGCACCACATACTTCTGTACCGCTGCGCGGAACTTCTCGACATCGTTCTTGTCGTAGGAGTTTCTCTGCATGCGGTAGTAACCGAGCGGCAGGAAGTTCTCGTAGCCGAGCTTTTTGCCCATCTCGTCTCTGAGCTTTACGAGCTTATCGTAAATGCGATCCAGCTCTTCCTGATTGTCCTTATACCACTGTCCCTCGGCCTTCCAGGCAGCGAGACGTCTCGCATCGTCCGGGTCATTCTTAAAGGGCGATATCTGCGAAATGGTGTAGTACTCTCCTTCAAAAGGAATCTGCGCGCTTGCAAGCAGCTTCTCATAAGCGGTGACCAGTTCGTTCTCCTGCTGAAGAAGCGGAATAATCTCCGGCGAGAAGGTCTTTAACTCCATCTCCGCATTCACGAAGATGATGCTGCCGTACTTCTCCTCGAACTCCTTGCGGAAGGGCGATGCAAGCAGGGCCTGCGTCCATTCCTGGTTGTACGCCTGAATCTGCGGGAACGCATTGTTCCAGTAGTTTTGTTCGTCATCGTAAAACTTGTCTGTTGTGTCGATCGAATGGCGAATCGAAGCAAGTGCCCACATGGTTGAGACATGTCCCGACAGCTTATCTTCTTCGAGGAAAGCCGCCTCTGCCTCGGCAAAACTCTTTGCCTCTTTCAGTGCCTTTGTGAGCTTCTTCGACTCTTCTGCGATGCTCTCCACCGAAATTCGCTCATATTGCATCTCTTTGAACTTCATTTTCATCCTCCCTGAACTGGGTACACATACAAAACAAGTACTACAGAGATAATAACTCATTTTTAACATACTGGCAATGATTTCACCATGTTAGTCGTGTATAATAACTGTTCTAAATGAGCTTTTCTGTATACAGCTCGTAATAGTGCACAATAAGAGTCTCTAATTTTTGTACAATGTTGTTGAATCGCAAGTTTCGCCTCCCCAAACTTATGTTCGCACATTGCCGAGCCCTATAATAAAAATACTATCTCTGCGGCGATAAAGCAGGGATTGGCAAAACAAAAAGAGCCCTTCTCATCTCCGCGCGGGAGATGAAAAAGGCTCCGGTATCGTCATCGAAGGAGCTCGCAAATACAGCGAAGCGCCCTTGCGGTTCCATCATAGGATCTTAGGATGCGCTGATAGCGCTCTATCTGCGGGCGGTATTTTAACTCTGCCCGCCTTAGTTCCGCCTCGCTCCATCCGCGCGGCCGCGGGCAGCAGAGTCCGAGTTTCTTTTTCTCTACCAAACGCGCGGTGAGCCGCTGTTCTTCCTGCTGCGGGATACAAATCTGAAATACGCCGAAGTAGAGACTCTCATAGACACTGTTTAAGCCCCCGTGATTCACAAAGAGACCGGTCTTCGGAAGCAGGGCAAGCTGATTCGTGCGGCGCACAAACGTAAGCCGCTCACGCCCGCGGCGTTTTTGTAAGTCTGCTGCGGCATATCCCGCGCTCACAATCACCTTTTTCCCCCGGAACAGCGGAGTCTCCAGAATCCTCTCCAGTTCGCCTGTGCGCGCCGCAAAAATACTGCCGAGCGAGAGGTAGATATCGCAGTGCTCTGCGGCGCTATCCGTTTCAAGCCGATCTCGTATGGTGGTTCCCACAAAGACAAAGGAGGGCGGGAAACTCCGCATAAAGGGCTGAAATTCCGGGGGCGAAAACACCAGGGTTTTGTCTCCGCGGTTCACGAAGAGATCCAAAGGGCGAAAGTCCGGCAGCCCCTCCCGCCGCCGGAAGCAGAGCTCCCTCAGCGTAAGGCGAAACAGCTTGGGCGCGTGCCTCAGAGTCAGTGTAAGCGAAGGCCAAAAGAGATTCGAAAACACTAAGGTTGGGAGATTATAAGCGAGGGTCGTACAGAGACAGACCGAAGGGATACCGAGCTTTTTCGCAATGTTCTTTGCGAACGAGCACATGGAATCATAGAGGATTAAATCCGGCGGATTTGCCTCGACCTCTCGAAGATGGTCGTAATAGCAGGCGCGGTTCAGCTTTAGTAAGCCACGGTACAGCCGATAAAAATCCGCGGTCAGCTCCTCCAAACGATAGCGTGAAAAATCGACCCGGTAGGGATGCCATGCGGCGCCGCAACGTTCAACCAGCTCCCGATATTCTTCCGTGCAATACCAGTCCACCCGGACGCCCGCGTGTGCGAGCGCCCGCAGCACCGGGTAGACCGCATTGATATGCCCCTTCGCCGGGGTCGAAAAAAAGACCACCCGCTTGCCTCTGATTGTTCTTTGCATCCCCTGCCTCAGAGCTGTAACAGCAGTAGGTTGCAAGTGAGTCCCGCCGCCGTCCCGCAGAGAAGCACACGATTTCCGTCCTTAAGCCTGCCCTCCTCAAGAAGCGCGCAGAGCACATAGGGAATCGAAGCCGAGACCATGTTGCCGTATTGACTGACCCGGTTCACATACTTTTCCGCCGGGATACCGAGACGATCCATGATAAAGGGCAGTGCCTTGCTCGCCTGGTGCGGCACAATCATATCGACCGACGCACAGGAAATTCCGCTCTGCGCCTCAAACTCTCGGAAGAGTTCCGGGAGCTTTTTGGCACTGAGACTTAAAATACTCTTTCCCTTCATGTCAAAGCAGTAATCCGCCCTGTCCTCGGGCCGGTATTTCATAGCTGAGTGCAGGGTACCGCCGCCCCGAATCTCGGTGGCGTGCGCCCCCTCCGAATAGGTGCGGATGATGCTGTCCGCGACACCTTGCTTCTCGTTCTCCGTGCGGCTTATGACAAAGGCGGCGGCGCCGTCCGAGAAAAGTTCATAGCTCTCCTCTTGCTTCTCATTCAAGCCCTCGGAGGCAATGTCACTCGAGACAATGAGGACATTCCGGTAGCGTCCCGCATCGATTAAGTAAGACATCGTGTCGAGTGCTGTCACAAAGCTCGTGCAGGTCGAGTTAATGTCCATTGCGGGTATATTGCTGCCCTTTGCGAGCTGCTCGTGAATCAAAGCCGCATTGCAGGGAATGGGCTGCATCATGACCGCGCTCGCAGAGACAATGCAGTCCATCTCCTCGATTTGCATATTCGCTCGCGCAAGTGCCCGCTTGGCTGCCTTGACCGCCATATCGAGTTGGGTCTCGCTGCCGTTTGCGCGATAGCGACTCTCCCCGTGAAATTCCATTGTGTTTTCCGGCGCATACTTCCCGTAGCCCGCAATTCGGATGTTTCTCATATCCGCCTGCTCTCCTTATCCAAGTCCAACGCTTCCGTCTTGTTCCGCAGTGCTCACTTTTTAACTTTTGTTTCGCATACGACTTGATATCTCATCGATTGTATTATGTATCGTTGTTACGCAAACCCCACGATAAACACGCTCGGAATCGCTTCGTTCTCCGGCGACACATCTTTTCTCAACCCCCGATTTTCCGCTCCACGCGCTTCATCTTTCTGTGAAAATCCGGCACATAGGGCGCGAACGCGATTTCCGGGCAGTGAAACTTCATCTTTTCCGCGAGGCGCGCAAATTCCCGCCGAATTTGCGCTGAGGTATCGGAACTCTCCCGCTCCAGAAAGACAGTTACATGCGCTCTGCCGTCCTGCACGACCTTATAGTTCTTTACCCCTTCCGCATAAATCACACAGCGACTTATGAAGTCCGGAAAAACGGCCACCTCGTTTCGATGGATGCCCGCAAAGTAAAAGATATCGTCCTCTCGCCCTTCGATGTACCGAATCAGACCTGCGGGATTCCCGCAGGGGCAGTGCCCCTTTCTCTCGACCAGAATGTCATTCAGGCGGTAGCGGACTATAGGCTGCGACTGCCTCGTAAAGTCCGTGACAATGGGAACAAAGCGGTGCTCGTCCAGATACTCCCGTTCAATCAGCACCAGTTCCTCGTTTAAGTGAAAATTCCCGCATTCGCAGACATACCCAAGGAAGCCCTCCGTGCACTGATAGGCCTGGTGGATGACGGAAAGCCCGAATTGCGCCTTTAGATAGGCAGCATCCTCCGCACGCAACACTTCCGCAACCGAGATGACTTTCTCGGGACGAATGTTCAGTTCTCCGCTCTCCATGGCCCGAGCGATGTCGAGTAAGACAGACGGCGGTGCGACCAGCAAGCTCGGGCGGTAGGCCGCGAGTTCCGAAAGATTCTCCCCCATGTCTCTCAAAAGGTCAAAGTAGCGAAAACGTATCAGCTTGGAATCTATGGTCTCGTAGAGATTATTGTCTGCGCGAAGAAAGAAGGCGATACGATGGCCGAAAAGTCTGCCCTTCGGCAAAAACTTGGCGAGCACCGTCCCCGCCCAGAGCGCGCGCTCCCTGTCGCTCACCAAAAATAGTCCGCGCGCCCCGCTTGTTCCCGAGGACAGCCCCACGGAGATACCGCCGAGCTTCTCCGAGAATTCCCGCTGCTTTTCGCTGTCGATTGCAAGGGAAAGCGCTTCCTCCCTGTCCACGCCGACACAGTTCAGCGCATTGAAATGATCCATCATGAAGCCTTTGTTCATCAGGGGCAGTTTCTTGAAGTCTTTGAAGCTATGAACGGAAAGCCCCTTAAAATACGGGGAATGCTCTTTCAAATAGGCGAGCTGCTTTAGCACCCGCTGCTTTTGATAGTGCCTAAGCGCCCTTCTCGTCCGAAAATGCCGGAAGTAGCGCGCCAGGATAAAGTACCACGCGACCGCCAAACGCTCTCTCATCCCTTGATGACCTCCTCGATTCCGCGGTCATGGCTAAAGCAAAGCCGTATGCCGTCCGATTGCATGCGCGAAAGAATGCGATCGTTCTCCCGATAGGCGCGCATATCGTCCTGCACAAGTCGCGCAAGAAAGCTGAGTTCATCCGCCCTCCCGACAAATTCATTGCCCCAGCTTGCATCCGCCCCGAGAAAGAGTTTATTCTCTACCAGACAGCAGAGCTGTCCCCGCGCATGTCCGTCCATCTGCGTCAAGAGAAGACTGCCGTCCCGGAAAAAATCGCAGTAGGAAAAATATGCGTTTTTCTCTTCCCGCAGATGCTCCCGCTCAAGCGTCATGCAGTGCGCCGCAAACCAAGGCGGCAAGAGCCTTTGAAAGATGAGATCCCCAAATCGGTTGCGGCGGTAACGCTGAAAAGCGTCCCGACTCATCACGATCCGAGCCGCCTTAAAGTGCTTCACGCAGCCGATGTGGTCCGGATGCAGGTGGGACAGAAAGAGGTAGCGTATCTCCTCCGGCTGAATGCCGTCCGCCATGAGTTGATTCTGAATCTCATCCGCCGGGCGCACAAAAGTCGGATTGAACAGATGGTAAAGCCTACCCTTGAGTCCAAGCTTACAGATTTCGCTGCTGTAGCCTGTGTCAAAGAGGATGTACCCCGCCGTCGAATGTTCCAGCAAAAAAACGCCTGCAGGAAACGCCCGTTTCTCGCTCGGCCGTCCCTTGAATACTGTCTTTAAATTGTTGACGCAGTAGCCGCAACTATAGTAGCGGATGCGTTTGATGATACCGGGCATACTTTTTGATCCCCTCACTGAGACTGATAATCGGTCTGTACTTAAGCTCCCGCTCTGCCTTTTCGATGTTCAGGCTCTGGCTAAAGCCGAGCGTACATATGGTGTAGCGCGTAAACGCCGGCTCCCCGTTCAGGCGAAACAGGCGGTAAATTCCTTCCAGCAGGCTCGCAACTCCGTACATGAAGCCGAGCGGTAGCCTTAGATAGCGCGGCTTCTCGTGAAGTTCTCGGAACAGTTCTTCCAGAATCTCCCGGAACGCCCGCGCTTCGCCGTTCGTGATGTTGTATACCTGCCCCGCCGCGAGCTCGCTTTCTATGGCAAGGCGCAGCGCGAGCGCCGCATTCTCAACGCAGCTGATGTCCACGACATTACGCCCCTCCCGAAAGAGCGGAATCCCGATTTTCCGGTTCGCCCGGATGAGCCGCGGGATGATGCTGCTGTCTCCGATGCCGAAGAGCCCCCGCGGCCTTATGATTACATAGGGCACGCTCTGCTGCTCCCGCAACACTTTCTCTGCCAAAATTTTGCTCTCGATATAGTAGTTCAGGCGATTCGAGGCATTGAAATCCGTTTCGCGTATGTCAAGGCGGTCGCACTTACCCGCGTAAATGCTCGGCGATGAGACAAAGACCAGGCGCTTCACCTTGTTTTTTTTGCAGGCCCGAATGACCCGCTGCGTGCCGCGCACATTGGTCTCCATGAACGCAGAGCGCTTGCCCCAGACCGTAGAGAGCGCCCCCGCATGGATCACATAATCCACATGCTTCGTCGCCGCCGTGATGTCCTCCTGCCGGCAAAAGTCCCCGACAAAGAGCTCTGCTTCTTCCGCACCGTCCGCGCGCAGCGCTTCGAGTTTATCCCGCTTGCGCCCGAACGCAACCACCTCGTAGCCGTGTGCGAGCAGCTCCCGAACCACATAGCGTCCCAGAAAACCGTATGCGCCGGTCACCAATACTCTGCTCATCTTCCTCCCATCCGCTTTCTCGGAAATACAAAGCCCCGGCTGCAACCGCGCGCAGCCGGGGCAAAGCAACTACGCCTACAAAATCAGACCAAA
>CAUVLB010000006.1:0-12169 GCA_963552595.1 uncultured Stomatobaculum sp.
GTTCGTCTATTTGTTCTCACTGCTTTTGGTCGGAATTTTGGTGGGGCAGCGCTGTGAGCAAAATGCGCGGCGCGCCGAACAGCTGGAGAAGCAAACGCGCGAACTGGAGGAGAAGTACCGGTTCGAACTGGCGCGGAACGATAAGCTCACCAAGTACAGTGCCTATGTCGAGACCAGAGAGTACATTGAGGAGAAGGCAAGAGAAAAGTGGGGGCTCGTGAGTCCCGACGTGATTCTCTTAAAACCGGAACAGTAAAACAAGCGCTGAGGATCTGCGGTGTTCACCGAGGTCCTCACTGTATATTTGAGGAGAATGAGGCGTGCGGGATAAGCTTGAGCGGGCGCTCGAAAAGAGCGGCACGGTGCGGCGGGGCGATGCAATCTTGCTCGCGGTGAGCGGCGGCGCGGATTCGACGGCGCTCCTGCTCGCGCTGTATGCGCTCAGAGAGGAACTGGCGCTCTCTCTAAGCGTGCTCCATGTCCACCACGGACTGCGGGGCGAGGCCGCGGAGCGGGACGCAGAGTTTGTGCGCGCCCTTGCCGCGGGCTACGGCCTGCCCTTTGAGCTGGTGCGCGTCGATGCGCGGCGGGCGGCGCGGGAAGAGAGGCAATCACTCGAGGAGGCCGGGCGGGAACTACGCTACCGAGCCCTTTTTGCGGCGGCCGAGCGCTGGGAGGAAGAGCGCGGCGGCAAGGTGAAGATAGCGACTGCGCACACCGAGGATGATGCGGCGGAGACCGTGCTCCTACAATTGGCCCGCGGAAGCGGCTTAAAGGGAGCTGCGGGCATCCCCCCGATCCGGGGGAGGCTCGTGCGTCCCCTGCTTCAAGTTTCGCGGGCGGAAGTCGAGGCCTATCTCAGGCGGAGGGGACAGGACTACGTCGAAGATGAGAGCAATGCGACGGATTTCTTTGCGAGGAACCGTCTCAGGAGGGATATACTGCCGCGCTTTTGCGCCTCCGTCAATTCGGAAGCGGTGCGTCATTTCGCCCGGGCAGGGCGCTATTTTCGCGAGGCGGATGAGTACTTTGAGGCACTCGCCGGTGAAAAGATGCGAGCCCTCGTTAAGAGCGAGGGCAGGGATGTGCGGATTTTGCGGCAAGCCCTGCTTTCGGAGCCTGCCATTGTGCGCGCCTATATGCTCCGGCATTTGCTGGACGCCGCCGGCTGTGCGCGGAAAGACATCTCGTCTAGGCATTTGGAAGCCCTCCAGACACTCGCCGCCAAGGAACACGGAAAACGCATTTCGCTTCCGCAAGGCTATCTCGCGGAGCGCTGCGGGGATAGCCTGGTGCTGAGACGGGCGGTCGGGAAGCGTGCGGAGCTTAAAAGCTCCGTGCCCGGTGCGGGAGTGATTGCCGTGCGCAGCTTTCCGCGCACGGCGGGGGCAGAGCCGCCGAAAGACCCGTATGTGCAGTGGTTCGACAGCGACAAAGTGCCGAAACACTGGGAAATCAGAACGCGAAGAAGCGGCGATAAGATTGCGATGCAGTGCGGCGGACACAAGAGTCTCCGCGCCCTCATGACGGAGGCAAGGGTACCGCTTGCCGCGCGCGACCGCCTGCCGCTTTTGGTGAGCGAGGCGGGAGAACTGATCTGGGCCGTAGGCCTTCGGAGCAGCGCCGCCTATCGGGTGGATGAGACCACGAAAACCATATTGGAATTGCGATACGAGGGAGAAGAAGTATGAGAGAGCATGTGAAGATTATGTTTCGAGAGGAAGAAGTCAACCAAAGAATTCAGGAGGTTGCCGATCAGATTAACCGCGATTACGGCGACACGCCGCTGCACCTCATCTGCATTTTGAAGGGCGGTGCGATGTTCATGTGTGAGCTCGCGAAGCGCCTCACCATGCCGGTCTCCTTTGACTTCATGTCGGTCTCGAGCTACAGCGGCACCGAGTCGAGCGGCATTGTGCGCATCGTGAAGGATCTCGACGAGTCGCTCGAGAATAAGCACGTGCTGATTGTTGAGGACATCATCGACACGGGGCGCACCCTCGCCTACCTCATCGAGGTGTTGGAGAAGAGAGGGCCTAAGGACATTCACCTCTGCACCCTGCTCGATAAGCCGGAGCGCCGCGTGAAAAAGCAGGTCACGGTGGACTATGTCTGCTTTACGATTCCGGATCGCTTTGTGGTGGGCTACGGCCTCGATTACAATCAGAAATACCGGAACTACCCCTACATCGGCGTGGTGGAGTTTGAGGAGGAGCGCCCTTGAACTTAAGGGGGGATAGATTCCTTCGACTATTCAGTTTTGTACTGCTTGGGCTATCCCTGCTCTGGCTTGCCGGGGGGCTCGGCAGCGACCTCCTGGAGAGCCGGCTCAGCCACAGTGAGTTTGAGACGGTTTTGGGGAGCGGAGAGGTACAGGAAATTTCCATACGGCAAAATCGCCTGACGCCCACCGGCGAGGCGAGAATCGTATACAAGGGCGAAGACAAGCGTTTTTCGAGAGAGCGCTTCTTTGTCTCGGATGTGAACCGCCTGCAGACGGAGCTCGAGGAAAGGGGCATTGATTTTCGCCTGGAAAATCCGCCGGTCGGCGGGGATCTCTTGGGCTACGGGCTTTTGCTGTTGCTCACCGGCGGCGCGGTCTTCTATACCTTCTTCCGGCGCGGCCTGCCGCCCCTTGGCGGGGGAGCGGCAGCGCAAATCGGGCGGGCAAGGGCGAGAAGAGAGAACCGGACCGGGGAGAACTTGTCGAGCGTCGCCGGGCTCAGAGAAGAAAAAGAAGAGCTCGCCCAGCTTGTCGACTTTCTGCGCGCGCCGGAGAAATACACGGAGCTCGGTGCAAGGATACCGAAGGGCGTTCTGCTCGTCGGACCGCCGGGCACCGGTAAGACCCTACTCGGCAGAGCGATTGCCGGAGAGGCGGGCGTCCCCTTCTTTTCGGTGGCAGGCTCGGATTTTGTGGAGCTCTTTGTGGGCGTCGGTGCCTCCAGGGTTCGTGAACTCTTTGAGGAAGCCAAGCGCAGCGCACCCTGCGTCGTATTCATGGACGAGATCGATGCGGTCGCCAGACGGCGCGGTGCCGGTCTCGGCGGCGGTAATGACGAGCGGGAGCAGACACTGAACCAGCTCTTGGTTGAGATGGATGGCTTTACCCCGAATGAGGGCGTCATTGTCCTGGCGGCGACCAATCGCCCGGACGTTTTGGACCCGGCGATTTTGCGCCCGGGGCGCTTTGATCGGAAACTCACAATCAGTAGGCCGGATTTGCGCGGCAGAGAGGAAATTTTAAGGCTGCACGCGTCCAACAAGAAGTTCTCGGCGGAAGTGGATTTTTCGGAGCTTGCGCGCATGTGCGCGGGTTTCACCGGGGCGGATCTTGAGAATCTCTTGAACGAGGCGGCCATCTTTGTGGCGGCCGAGCGCAGAGCGCTTATCACGGCGGAGGATTTGAGGCGCGCCTTCTTGCGCGTTACGGTCGGCGCGGAGAAACGAAGCCGCGTGATTTCCGAGGAGGAGAGGCGCATCACCGCTTATCATGAGGCGGGACATGCGCTGCTCATGAAGTTGATTCCGGGACAGGGACCGGTGCACACGGTCTCGATTATTCCGACCGGTGTCGGCGCGGCGGGCTATACCCTGTCGCTTCCCGGCGGGGAGCGACTGTATGAGACCAAGTCCCATATGCTCGGACAGATCAAAGTGGCACTCGGCGGCCGTATCGCCGAGGAACTGATTTTCGGTGAGCCGACCACGGGGGCGGCTCAGGATATAAAGGATGCGACCGCGGTTGCGAGAGCAATGGTCGAATCCTACGGCATGAGCGCTGAGGTGGGAATGGTTCACTTAAGCGGCGCGGAGGACGAGGTCTTTCTCGGCAGAGACTTCGGCCACACCAAACCCTACAGTGAGGAAACGGCCGGTCTCATTGACAGCGAAATAAAACGCATCACAGACGAGTGTTACCGCGAGGCAAGAGACATCATGGTATTGCATCGGGACAGCTTGGAGACCTGCGCCGCGCTACTGCTCGAAAAAGAAAAAATTGACGGGGAGGAAGTGGACGCCCTGTTTGAAGGGAAGTTGGAAGAGAGCAATGGAGAGTAATGCATTTTTCAGCGATACCAGCGAGCGTTTTGTCACCGAGTGGCAGACCGAGGGGCAAACCAAGATACGTGTTCGCTTCCGGGCCGCTTTCAACGATAAGATTCGGGTGCGTTTGATCTTGCAGGAGAAGGAAGAGGAAATTGTACTCCTGCCGGTCAGCGGCGGAAGGCGTTTCCGCTACTATGCCTGTACCTTTGCGGTCGATAAGGCGGTCTCCTGGCTGTTTCTCATTGAAGAAGAGGAGAGCGGTGAGCGCCTCTTCTACGACAGGCGCGGCGCGAGCGCCTTTCCGCGCCCCGAGCTTATGTTTCAGCACATTCCGGGTTTTCGGACACCGGAGTGGGCAAAGGGCGCAATCATGTACCAGATTTTTGTGGATCGCTTCCGGAACGGCGGCGCGGAAAATGATGTGGATACCGATGAGTACATCTACATCGGCCTTCCGGTACAGCACATCGAAAATTGGGATGAGAAGCCCTCTCCCTTTGATGTCGGCTATTTTTACGGCGGCGATTTGAACGGCGTGCGGGAGAAGTTTGCCTATTTGAAGGATCTAGGGGTAGAGGTTATCTACTTTAACCCGCTCTTTGTATCGCCCTCGAATCACAAGTACGACACCCAGGACTACGAGCACATCGATCCGCATCTAGCTGTCATCGCGGAGGACGGCGGCGAGGTGCTATCGCCGGATGCGACGGACAATGTGAATGCGACGCGCTATCAAAAGCGGAGCGCGGACCCGAAGAACCTCGCGGCCTCCGACCGCTTTTTTGCGGTCTTTACGGAGGAGGCACATCGCTTCGGCTTCCGCATTATCTTGGACGGCGTCTTTAACCACTGCGGCTCCTTTCACAAGTGGTTGGATCGCGAGAAAATCTATGCGAAGCAGGGGGGCTACGCGCCGGGCGCTTACCTTGAGAGAGAGAGCCCCTATCACGACTACTTCGTTTTCATGGACGATCGCGAGAAAGCCTGGCCGGACAACCGGAGTTACGACGGCTGGTGGGACAACGATACCCTCCCGAAGCTAAATTACGAGGCGAGCGAGGAGCTCGCGGAGCGCATACTCCGCGTCGGCGAAAAGTGGTTGAGCCCGCCCTACCGGGTGGACGGTTGGCGTCTCGATGTCGCGGCCGATCTCGGACACACGCAGGACTATAACCACAGTTTTTGGAAGCGCTTCCGCGCACGCATCAAGGCAGTGCGGCGGGATGCCCTGATTTTGGCGGAGCACTACGGCGATCCCTCCTCCTGGCTAAACGGCAGGGAGTGGGATTCGGTGATGAATTACGACGGCTTTATGGAGCCGGTCAGCTGGTTTCTAACCGGTATGGAGAAGCATTCGGACGGCAAGGATCCGGGCCTTCGCGGCGACGGTGCGCGCTTTTGGGATATGATGAGCCTTGCGATTGCGAAGCTCCCGGAGCCCTCGATTCACACAGCCATGAATCAGCTCTCGAACCACGACCACTCGCGCTTTTTGACGCGCACCAACGGTGTGGTCGGCAGACTGGCGGAGCTCGGTTCCGCGGCGGCGGAGAACGGCGTGCAGCTCTCGGTCATGCGTCAGGCTGCCCTCATGCTCTTTACCTGGCCGGGTGCGCCCACCATGTATTACGGGGATGAAGTCGGAGTCTGCGGTTTCACCGATCCCGACAGCCGGCGAAGCTATCCCTGGGGGCATGAAAATCTGGAGCTCCTCGAGTACCACCGCTACCTCGCGAAGCTGCATCACAGTTCGCAGGCGCTTCGGCGGGGGTCGCTGGTGCCGCTCTTAATGGAGCGGGATTTGGTCTGCTACGGCCGGGTTTACGGGCGGGAACAGGTGCTTATTTTTGTCTATACCGGCCGGGAGGACAGGCTACTGCGCCTGCCGTACTGGAAACTCGGCGATCAACTCCCGCAGTTCGTAAAGCGTGTCATGCTGACCTACGAGACGGCATACAATGTGGGTACGGTCAAGTACACGCTGGAAGACGGCATGGTTTTGGTCTATGTCACGAAGAATTCCGCGGGTATTTACATCGGCAAGGTGGCGGAATAAAAAAAAAGGCTTTACGGAAGAGAAGCGTTATGCTATACTCTAACTGTCCAAGATTTGGACAGATGCGATAGTGGCGTAGTTGGTAACGCGCGACCTTGCCAAGGTCGAGACCGCGGGTTCGAGTCCCGTCTATCGCTCTCGCTTCTCCCCGCAACCTGCCGTCGCTCCCTTGACGGCGGGGTGCGGGGATTTTTTATAGAAGCTGTAGCGGCGGAGGAGAGAAGCTTGGGAAAAGAAGAACCGAAATTGCCGGAGTGGCCTAAGTTGCCCGGAGAGGAAGAGACGGAGAAGCGAAGCGCCGAGCGGGATAAGCGTTTTCGGCGACAACTGCCGCCTCTGTTCGCTCTCGCGGTGCTCTGTGTGAGCGCCTGGATCGCAAATGATATCCAAGCGTTCTGGCCGCGGGCCGTCATAGCGGCGCTGGATTTGGCGCTGCTATATTGGCTGGTGACACGGCAGAAATAAGCCTCGAGTCAATGACAACGAAGAGATACGCGAAAGGAGATACCATCATGAGAGTAAAGCAGATGCAGGCCGTGCTTGCGGCGACGTTGCTCTGTGGCGGCGTCCTGTTGGGAACACAGACCGCTTATGCGGCCCTGGGTAAGGTTGTGGATATTGCGGAGGTCAAAGAGAGCGAGGCGGATCGCACGAGCCATCGCGGTCGAGTCGAACGGCCGATTGATGAGGTCTATGCGCCGCGCGAGGCAAAGACCGATAAGAACGAGATGAAGGCGGAGGCAAAGCCGCAGGACAGCACCGTTGCGGTCAAGCAGGAGAGCGCATTAAAGCGCGGTCAGGAGAGTACAGTGGCTGTGTTTAAGCCGGAGAACGCCGGAAACGCCAAGACCGATCAGGCCACACTCGCGCCCTCCAAGCCAAAGGAGAGCACAGCGGCTGCGACGAGCGCGGCAAGTACTGCGGTTACTGCGACGGAGACCGTCGCGGCAAACGGAGAAAAGCGCATCGACACGACGGCGCTGAGCTACGATGTGTCGCGCTTTATTCTGCCGGAGGACGCAAAATCTCTCATTGTCGTGGAAGGTTTTGCCGTCAAGGGCGGCAAGGATACCTACCGCGAGACCAAGGTGAGCGATGAGTCGCGCTGGAACAAGGCGCGCGTCACGGTCTTTGTGAAGAATGAGGCCGGACAGTGGCAGGCGAAGATTCAGTCCGCGGGTGTCTACGGCTACGGCGGTATGTCCGCAAAGCGGAAAACCGGCGACGGTACGACCCCGATCGGTCTCTGGAAGACCGATACGCCTTTCGGACGGAATGCCGCAGAGGAGGGGTTCCCGAGCGATTACACGCACATTCAGGCGGATGCAAAGCGCCAGTACTGGTCGGATCAGACCAATCGTCTCGAGAGCTCGGAGAAGCTCGCAGCTCAGAAGGGAGAAAAGCTCTGGGAGGATTGGGCAAAGAACATCTATGCATATGCGCTCAACACAGGCTTCAACAAGGAAAATCGCCAGCCGGGTACCGGCTCCGCGCTCTTCTTGCACTGCACGAGTAACGGCAAGCCGAGCACTGCGGGTTGTGTGGCCATACAGCCGGAGGCAATGAAGGCAGTGCTCCGTCAGTATGCAAAGGGCGGCATGTACATCGCGCAGGCGCCGGAGGGGCAGTTTGAGCAGGTTTACGGCGCGTTCAGCGAGAGCGGCGCTTCGGCGAAGGGTGAGTTCACAGCTTCGACCAAGGAACTCCCGGCGACCGAAACCGTCGTGTTGCAGTGAGAACAGTTCGGCCAAAGAGACGGCGAAAGCCGTCTCTTTTTCTTAAGAGTATTGTCGCTTGCGACAAGTGCAAAGGAACCTTAAGATAGATGCAAAGCATGGAAAAGCAAAGCGCGGGAGAGGCGCAGGCGAGAGGAGAAAGAATGAAAAAGAGATATATGACGGCGGCGGTCACGGCGGCGCTCAGCGCAGCCATGGCCTTCGGCGCATGGGCAGCTTCGTTCCGGACAGTCAATCAGCTCATGTATGTCAATGCGAGCAGTTTGAACGTGAGAACCGAGCCCTCGACGACGGCGGGCAAGGCGCAGAGCCTTACACGCGGCACGGCGGTGCAGGTGAACGGGCTCTCCGGGGAGTGGGCGCGCATTTCGCTCGGCGGAAAGAACTACTATGTCGCGAGCCGCTACTTAAGCAGCGGAAACAGCGACTCTGCTCCGGCGAGCAAAGCGGCGGAGAGCACGCCGGTCTCGGTTCCGGAGGGCGTCACGGTCAGCGATATCACGGTCAGCGATAACCTGCGCTTTGCCTCCTTTTCGAAGATTAAGACGGGAACGGCAAAGCTCTATAAAAATACCAAGGGCAAGTACGGCGATAAGGTAATCTGTGTCAATGCGGGTCACGGCACCAAGGGCGGCGAGCGGGTCAAGACCCTCTCGCATCCGGACGGAAGCCCGAAGGTGACGGGCGGCACGAACCAGCGCGGTGCGGTGGAGTCCATGGCGGTGTCTTCCGGCATGACCTTCCAGGACGGCACGGCGGAGAGCACGGTGACCTTACAGGAAGCGCTGATTCTTCGCGATGTGCTCCTGCAGCGCGGTTTCAGCGTGCTCATGATACGCGAGAGCAGCGATGTGCAGTTCGACAACATTGCGCGCACAGTGCTCGCAAACAACTATGCGGCCTGCCACATTGCAATCCACTGGGACAGCACGACCTCGGACAAGGGCGCGTATTTCATGAGTGTTCCGGACGGTATGAAGAAGATGGACCCGGTTTCCTCGACCTGGCAGAAGAGCGAAGCCTTCGGTGAGGCGCTGATCGGCGGCCTGAGAGGACGGGGCGTAAAGATTTTCGGCAGCGGTTCCATGGATGTGGACCTCACGCAGACTTCGTATTCCACAGTTCCGAGCATTGACATTGAGCTCGGCGACAAGGTCTCGGATCACAGCGATGCGACGCTCCGCAAGCTCGCGGAGGGTTTGGCGGACGGCGTTACCCAGTATTTCACAAAGTAAGGGACATCCGACAGAGAGGGAAGTCTCCCGCAAAACAGGAGACTTCCCTTTTGTTGTGCGGCATGAACAGCGGGGAGGCGAAAATAATGGGAGAGCGTTTGACCAGAGCGGACATTCAAAAAATCGAGGCGGAAATTGAAGAGCGGAAGCTTGTGTTGCGACCCGAGCTCATTCAGGCCGTCAAAGAGGCCAGGACCCAGGGCGATCTCTCGGAGAACTTTGAGTACTACGCGGCGAAGCGGGAAAAGAACCGGAACGAGAGCCGCATCGGCTACTTGGAGCGTATGCTCAAGTTTGCGACCGTCATTGAGGACCGCGCTGCGGCGGATGAGGTCGGGATCAACAAGTCGGTTGAGGTCTACTTCATCGACGACGATGAGAGTGAGCGCTATAAAATCGTGACGGGCATACGCGGCGATACGACGGCGGGTCGCGTTTCAATCGAGTCGCCGCTCGGGAAGGCACTGCTCGGACATAAGGTCGGAGACCTGGTTCATGTTGCACTGCCACAAGGCGGTTACGACTTGGAAATTCGAGCCATAGAGGCGGATGACAGCGACGATGAGATTCGCTCCTTCTGAGTTTGCGGGGCTGCCCGGAAGAGAGAAAGCTGTCGCAAACTTATCTGAAATGACGTATAATTTAGCTATATGCTGGGAAGATTTGACGACTTGAACAAATCAATGACAGGAGGACAGGGTATGAAAACGACATTGGTTGTGCTGGCAGCGGGAATCGGTTCCCGCTTCGGAGGAGGCATCAAGCAGCTCACGCCTATGGGGCCGAACGGCGAAATCATCATGGACTATGCGATTTACGATGCGAAGCGCGCGGGCTTTGACAAGGTAGTCTTCATCATCCGCAAGGATCTGGAGAAGGACTTTAAGGCCATCATCGGCGACCGCATCTCGAAGGTCATCGAGACCGACTATGCCTTCCAGGAAATCGACGATCTGCCGGAAGGCTTCACGGTTCCGGAGGGCAGAAAGAAGCCCTGGGGAACGGGACAGGCAGTGCTTGCGGTGCGCGGCAAGGTCAACGAACCCTTTGTGGTCATCAATGCGGACGACTACTACGGTCCGGAGGGCTTCAAGGCCATCCACAAGTACATGACCGAGGAGATGGATTTGACGGGCGAGAAGCTCGACATGTGCATGGCAGGCTTCATTCTGAAGAATACGCTCTCGGACAACGGCACCGTGACGAGAGGTGTCTGCACGGTCGATGAGGCGCATATGCTGAAGGGCGTGCGGGAGACCTTTGAAATTCGCATGGAGGACGGAGTTCTGAAAGCGGAAGACAGTGAGGGAAAGCCGGTTTCTCTGACGGCAGATCAGTATGTCTCGATGAACATGTGGGGCTTCCCGCCGAAGTTCATTGAGGTGCTCGAGAAGGGCTTCCCCGAGTTCCTCGCGGCGCGCGGTACGGAGCTTAAAAGCGAGTATCTCCTGCCGACCATCGTGGACAGCTGCATTCAGTCCGGCGAGGGCAGCGTGAAGGTGCTGCCGACCCATGACAAGTGGTTCGGCGTGACCTATCAGGAAGACAAGCCGACCGTTGTCGCAGCCATTCGCGAGCTCATACGGACGGGAAAGTATCCGGAGAAACTCTATGACTAAAAATTGCCTCACGCTGATCGGGATGCCGGCTTCCGGCAAGAGCTCCGTCGGCGTAGTGCTTGCAAAAAAGACAGGTCGCCGTTTTATTGACGGCGACCTTCTGATTCAGGAGCAGAACGGAAAACTCCTAAAAGAGCTGATTGCCGAGCGCGGCGACGACGGTTTTCGCGCGCTGGAGGAAGAGACCCTTGCCTCTCTCGATACCGAAAACGCGGTGATTGCGCCCGGAGGCTCCGTGATTTACGGCGAGAAGGCCATGGTTCGGCTCAAGGCGCTGGGGCGTGTCATCTACCTGAAGCTCTCCTACCCGGCGATACGGCGGCGCCTCGGCGATTTGACGGCGCGCGGCGTCAGCATCAAGGAGGGGCAGAGTCTCAGAGATCTCTACCGGGAGCGCACGGTGCTCTATGAAAAATATGCCGATCTCGTGATCGACGAGACCGGCCTCAGCACGCGTAAGGTGGTCGATGCCATCCTGCGAGCCATAGGCGAGGGCGGAGACAGCGTGCCGCCGGAAGCGCCGAAAAAAGCAGTACGTCAGAGGAGGAAACGAAATGGCAAAGGAAGTGTGGCGCGGCGGCAATATGCTGTATCCGGTGCCGGCCGTGATGGTGAGTTGCCGCGGAAACGACGGAAGCAGCAATCTGATCACCGTCGCGTGGGCGGGGACGGTTTGCTCCGATCCGCCGATGGTGTCGATCTCCGTTCGTCCGGAGCGTCACTCCCACCGTCTTCTGGTAGAGAGCGGCGAGTTCGCAATCAATCTGACCACGGAGGCGCTGGTCCGCAAGGCGGATGAGGCGGGCGTGCGCTCGGGTCGGGACTGTGACAAATGGAAGCTGCTCGGGCTCACGGAGGAGAAGGCGGCAAAGATTCAGGCGCCGCTCGTCAAGGAGAGCCCCGTGAATCTCGAGTGCCGCGTGACAGAGCGCATCCCTCTCGGCACCCATGACCTCTTTCTCGCGGAAGTGCTCGCGGTCGATGTGGAAGCCGGACTGATGGACGAGAAGGGAAAGTTCTGCCTGGAAAAGGCAAAGCTGGTCGCGTATTCCCACGGGGAGTACTATGCACTCGGCGCGCTGCTCGGTACTTACGGCTATTCGGTGCGGAAGAAAACAAAAAAGTGAGTTTTAGAATACAGCTACGGCGTGTTGCGGTAGCTGTATTTTTTTGGGATAATGAAGGGATAGCCAACAATCACAGCGCAGGAGGAGAGGAATGAGAATACTCAGCGAACAGGAAATACGTCCGCTTGCCCCCAATGACAGCGCTTTTCGAAACGGAAAGAAAATTTCGGACAGCGGTGCCTTTGCGGAGCGGTTTTGTTCAAAGGACGAGAGTTACTACGCAGGCAGCTGTAAGGGCTCCGGGAAGAGTCTTTATCAGGTTTCTGCCTGCTTTGAAGAGGGCAAGGCACCTGTGATACGCTGCAGCTGCCCGAGCCGTCAGTTTCCCTGCAAGCACGGTATCGCC
>CAUVLB010000007.1:0-11759 GCA_963552595.1 uncultured Stomatobaculum sp.
AAAGACATAGTCTCGCGCCGTGAACTGCTTCTCAGAGAGCCAGAGAAAAAAGTTCCGCATGATATCGGCGGGATCCACACAGCCCTTGCGCTTAAAACTCTCCAAGGTCGCAAGCGTCATGGAACTGTCGTCCGACCAGGTGCCGGGCAGCTGCCGGTAGGTCCCGTAGCCCGTCATTTCCGTCACCAGATAGCTGTCCCGCGGCTCAAACTCGACCGGAACGCCGAGCGCATCCGCGACCACCAATCCCATGACGGCCTCGTAAAGCCTGCCCATCTCACTCTCCCTTCTCTTTCTTCCCCGGACTTATCCCGCTTAGTACGGAATCAATCCGATTCTCAAGTAGCTCTCAAATTTTTCTCGACGCACTTGCGGTCTCTCTTGCCCATCGTACATGGCTCGGGTCTTACGACGCAAGCAGACCGGTTTTTCCTCTGCTTCTTTGTACCCGGCTATCGGTTTGCACCCTTACTTGCTTCCTGCCTTTTGTCCCACTTCTCAAGAAAGGTTCCTCGGAGCGCTGCCGCGCTTCTCAAATCTGATAGAGAATCGCGTTCACGATGGCCGCCGCGACGGTCGAGCCGCCCTTACGGCCGCGCGCAATGATGTGCGGCGTGCTGCTTCCGACAAAGAGTTCCTTTGCCTCGACCACATTGACAAAGCCGACCGGCGCTGCGATTAAAAGCGCGGGCTTCAGTTGCCCGGCATCCATGAGTTCCTTGATTTTTACAAGCGCGGTCGGCGCATTGCCGATTGCGAGGATCAGCGGTCGCTCCGCGGAGAGCGCTGCCGCCCGCTCCATTGAAACCGTCGCGCGGGTCACCCCCCTCTCCTTAGCCTCGGCGGCCACATCCGCCTCCGCCATGAAGCAGCGCGCCGTAGCTCCGAAGCCCGCGAGCCTTGCCTTATTGATGCCGGCAAGCGCCATATTGGTGTCCGTCACAATGCAGGCCCCCTGCCGTATCGCTTCTTTTCCCTGTTCGACCACATTCTCCGAAAAGAGCAGGGTATCCGCAAACGAAAAGTCCGCCGTCGTGTGTATGACCCGCTTCACCACCAAATCGACGCCGGCGGGAAACTGCCGATTGCCGAGTTCCTCGCTGATGCGCCGAAAGCTCTCTGCCTCGATTTCCTCCGGCTTCCAAAATTCTATACTCATCTCTCAACTCCCATGATGCGGTACAGTTCCCGCAAATCAAAATATTCCCGAAGCGTTTGCGAAAGAAGCCGGAAGCCCGCTTCCTGCCGCTCCCTGTGACTTTTTAATCGGTGCGGGTAAGAAAGCCCCTTTCTCGCGGCAAGTGCCTTAAGAAGCGTCTCCGTGACCCCTGCTTCGTCAAAGAGGCCGTGCAGATAGCTTCCGCAGACCGCGCCCGCAACGCAGCCGTCCGCACGCCCGAGAAGCTGCTGAAAGCTCTCTCCGCCGTCTCTCAAACAGCTCTGTCCCATGTGGATTTCATAGCCATCGGTCTTTTGCCCGGCAAGCGCTGCCCAGAAGCCGCTCGAAGCCGTAATTGTTCCGGCTGCGCAGACCGTTTGCTTGGCTGCGTAAAACACGGTATCGACCGGCAAGAGCTTAAGTCCCGCCGCCTCTACGCCGCTCTCTTTATCCCGCAGTGTTTCGCCGAGCATTTGGTATCCGCCGCAAATGCCGAGCACCGGGCGGCCGGACGCCGCAAAGTCCCGAACGCACGCTTCAAAGCCCTGTGCCTTGAACCACGCGAGGTCTTCGAGCGTACTCTTGGATCCCGGCAAAATCAAGAGGTCCGCATCTCCGATTTCCGCCGGGCTGCTAACATAGCTCAGTTCCACATCCGGCGCCGCCTGCAGCGGATCGAAATCCGTGAAGTTCGAGAGCCGCGGGAGGCGAACCACAGCGATGCGAAGCAGGGCTTCATCCTGCCGTTTGGTCTTTCGGAGCCGCTCCGAGAGGGAGTCCTCATCCTCCAAGTCAAAGTGGCGGTAGGGCATTACCCCGAGCACTGTCTTTCCCGTGAGCGCTTCGATTTGCCGAAGACCCGGTTCCAAGATTTTAATATCGCCGCGAAATTTATTGATGATGAGACCCTTGATGCGCGCCTGCTCGGCCTCGGAGAGGAGCTTCACCGTCCCGTAGAGCGCGGCAAACACCCCGCCGCGGTCTATATCACCGATTAAAATGACAGGGGCATCGACCGCCTCGGCAAGCCCCATGTTCACAATGTCGTCCGCGCGGAGATTAATTTCCGCCGGGGAGCCCGCGCCCTCAATCACAATGATATCCTGCTCGGCCGCGAGACTGTGATAGGCCTTCAGCACTTCCGATAAGAGCCCCTTTTTCTGTTTCTGGTATTCGAGCGCGCTGTAGTCCCCGACCGGCTTTCCGCAGAGCACAAGCTGGGAGCCCGTGTCCGAATTCGGCTTTAAGAGGATAGGGTTCATGCGCACATCCGGAGCGATGCCGGCTGCCTCCGCCTGCATGGCCTGGGCTCTTCCGATCTCGAGCCCGTCCGGCGTGACTGCGGAGTTCAGCGCCATGTTCTGCGATTTAAAGGGCGCCACCCGGTAGCCATCTTCCCGAAAAACGCGGCAAAGCGCCGCCGCAAAGAGACTCTTGCCCGCATTGGAGCAAGTACCCTGAATCATGATTGCCTTTGCCATTCGCCCTCCTTTTCAAATTCAGCGAGCGCCGATAAAAGACGCCGGTTCTCTTCGAGCGTCTTGACCGCAGTCCGAAAATAGCCCGCGGAAAGTCCGCGAAAGTTCGCGCAGTCGCGGAGCGGAAGTCCTTTCGCCGCCGCAAAGCGAAGCCTTGCCGCATTTTTTTCTGCGTTCGGCACTGTGTCCGAAACAAGCAGAAAATTACTCTCGCTCTCCGAGACCCAGAGCCCGAGCGCACGCAAGCCCGCAGATAGTTCCGCCCGCCATAGAGCGATTTTTGCCGCGCTCTCCCTTTCCCAATCCGGAGAGGCGAGAGCCGCCTCTCCGGCCGCCTCCGCGAGCACCGAGACCGGCCAGGGCTGTCCCGCCGCAAAGAGGGAAGCGCAAAGCGCTGGGTCCGAGCTCACGCAGTAGCCGAGCCGCACGCCCGGCATCGCAAAGCTCTTGGTAAACGCCCCGAGAAGAATGCGCCGCGCCCCGCCTTCCGCCGCCCGCAGATGATTGCGGAGCGAGGGCGCATCTTCCCGGTTCAAGAAACCAAAAAAGCACTCGTCGGTAATCAGAGTGATGTTCAGTTCCGCACAGCGCGAAAGAATTTGCAGAAAGAGCTCTTCCGAGGGAACCAGTCCCGTCGGGTTATTCGGGAGGCAGAGCCAGAAAAGCTCGGTCTCCGCACTGAGATCATCGAGCACGCGCGCCGTGAGTTGAAAGCCCTCTTCGCGGCGCAGCATATGAAAGTCACAGTGACAGCCGCGCCGCGCGAGCGCTCGCTCGTACTCCGAAAAACTCGGCGCGAGGAGCAGGGCGCGCTTTGGCCTGAGCACCTCCGCGAGCCGCTCAATCACATCCGCCGCACCGTTTCCGCAAAAGACCTGGGTCTCGCCGACCGCATAGCGCTTTGCAAGCGCCGCGCGAAGACCGCTCGCAAAGGGATCCGGATAGTGGATGCAGGCAGCGACCGCGCGGTGCAAGGCCTCCTCCACCTTGGGCGGCATGCCGAGCGGGTTAATGTTCACCGAGAAGTCCGTAATCCCGGCTGCCTGCACGCCGCCCTGCGGAAAGCAGGCACCGCCGTGTTCGTAGACGGAATTCATTGCTTCCCTCCCTGCTCCGTGTAGGCCGCAATGCCGAGCTCCGTAAAGCTGTCCGCTCCGCGGTACACCGCCTCTGCCATATCAAGGAGCGGGAGCGCCGCAACCGCCCCCGTGCCCTCGCCGAGGTGCAAGCCCGCCGAGATGAGCGGCTTTAACTCAAGTGCCGAGAGGAGCGCCGCCGCGAGCGGATCCGCCGAACAGTGGCTCGCAACGAGATAGTCACGAACCGCGGGGGATAGGCAAACCGCGGCAAGTGCCGCTGTCTCTGTGATAATGCCGTCCAAAAGGAGCGGCAGTTGTTCGAGCGCCGCGCCGAGCATGAGCCCCGCGAGCGCCGCCAGGTCAAGCCCGCCGAGCGCCGAAAGAAGCCCGAGCGCATCGCCGCGCAAGTTTTTATGAAGCGCCAGCCCCTTTTCCACCGCGCGCCGCTTGCGTTCCAGTCCCTCGTCCGAGAGCCCCGCGCCCCGCCCTATGAGCTCTGCGGGATTTCGTTCCAGCAGCGCAGCCGCAAGCGCCGCGCTGGTGGTCGTATTGCCGATTCCCATCTCTCCGGCGAGAAGAAGCGCCGTTCCACGCCGCTTTTCTTCGGCCGCAAGCTCCATGCCGATGAAAAGCGCCTGTAAACACTCCTCCCGTGTCATTGCGGCCTCTTCCGTGAAATCCCGCGTTCCGCTTCGAACCTTACGCCGAAGGATTTCCTCCCCCCGCGGCTCTCCCGCAGTGCCCACATCGACCGGGACAACCGTGCAGTCCGCGAGCGAGGCCATGCGGTTCACCGTGCTGCCGCCGTAAGCGAGGTGCTCGCAGACCGCTGCGGTCACCTCCTGTCCGGTCTGGGTGACGCCCTGCTTCACCACGCCGTTGTCCGCGCAGAAGACAAACAATTTGCGCGGCTTTAAGCGAAGTGCCGCTGTCCCCTGAATGCCCGCCATACGGATTAAATCCTCTTCGAGCACGCCGAGCCCGTGAAGCGGCATCGCAATCGAGAGAAACTTGCTCGCCGCAGCCTCCGCCGCCGTCCGGTCCGGCGGCAAGATGCGCGCTATCGCCTCAAAAAAGGCTGTCTCGCTTCCCGGTAACGCCACGTTAACCCTTCCTCTTCTTGTCATAGCCGCGCGGCGTCAGGAGATAGCCGTTCAATTCTACGCTGTCCTCCGCGCCGATAAAGACCGTGGTTCGCATATCGACCTCGCGCTCTCGAAGTTCACCGAGTGTCAGCAACTCCTTGCTCTCCCCCTTGCGACCTATATTCCGCGTAATCGCACAGAGCGTATCCGCCCCGCGCGTCTCAAGAAAAATCTCTGCCGCCCGCGGGAGGCAGTCCTTACGGCTACGGCTGCCCGGATTGTAGATGACCACTGCCATGCCCGAGGCCGCGAGACTCTTTAAGCGCCTCTCTATCTGCTCCCAGGGCACCAGAAGGTCCGAGAGGCTGATGCAGGCAAAGTCAAGGGTCAGCGGGCTGCCGAGCAGGGCTGCGCCGGAGAGCGCCGCCGTGACGCCGGGCACCACTTCAACCGTGAGCTCCTTATGTGCCGCCGCGAGCTCTAGGATGAGGCTTGCCATGCCGTAAACCCCGGCATCGCCCGAGGAGACCACCGCGACCTGTTTTCCCTGAAGCGCTAGGGCAATCGCCTCTTCGCAGCGCTGTATCTCCTCGGTCATGCCGCTCTGAACGACCTCTTTTCCTTCCAATAAATCTTCAATCAGCTTTAAGTAGGTGCTGTAGCCAACAATCGTATCGGCCGCCTCAATCGTGTGAAGCGCCTTTAAGGTCATGGACTCCCGGTCCCCGGGGCCGATGCCGATCACCGCAATCGTATATGGTTTCATGCTTGTTTCCCCTCTCTGAATTCAGTCGTAAAGCTCGGATCGTAGAGCTTTGAGTTCTCATATTCGGCGCCGAGAAAATCCCCGATTAAGAGCAGCGCGGTCTTGGTTATGCCGGCGGCCTCCGCCTCTTTTGCAAGTTCGCCGAGTGTGGTGCGAAGAATGCGCTCGTCCGGCCAGGTCGCCTTGTATACAACAGCGGCCGGGGTCTCTCTCGTATAGTAGCCGCCCCGAAGCAGCTCTTCCACCGCCTCGGCGACACGCCCCGCCGAGAGAAAAAGTACCATGCTCGCACCGTGTGCCGCGAGTGCCGAGAGTCTTTCCTTTTCCGGCACCGGCGTGCGCCCCGCCGCGCGGGTCAGGATGACTGTCTGCGAAACGCCGGGCAGGGTGTACTCCGCCCCGAGCGAAGCCGCCGCACCGAAGAAGGAGGAGACGCCGGGACAGACCGCAAAGGGCACGCCCGCCGCCTTTAGGGCATCCATCTGCTCCCGGTGCGCGCCGTAAACGGAAGGGTCCCCGGTGTGCAGGCGCACCACACGCTTTCCGGCTTTTGCGGCCGGAATCAGAATGTCCAGCACCTCGTTTAAGTCAAGCCGCGCGCTGTCGTGAATCTCCGCCTCCGGCTTACAGCGCCGTAAGAGCGCCGGGTTCACCAAGGAACCCGCATAGACCACGACATCCGCTTCCTCCAAAAGAGCGGCACCGCGCAGGGTCAAAAGATCCTCCGCCCCCGGCCCCGCGCCGACAAAATATACCTTTCCCGCTTCCACCTCTATTTCCTCCTGTCTCAGTCCGAAATGCGCAAAGCCAAAACATCGAACGGCCGCAGCGACACGATTGCATCTGCCGTAAAAAGCTTCCGGTAGCTGCGCGCCGCCGTCTCTCTTTCTGCCTCTTACATCGCTCCATTGTAACAGAAAAGGAGCCCGTCGTCGCCGACAGGCCCCTCCGAATTCTCTGACTCAGTGATTCAAATCGCGCTCCGCCTCGGCGATTTTATCCTTCAACTCCTTGCAGGATGCATCGAACTTTTCCTGCTCTTCCTCGGTAATCTGGCAGCGGATAACCGACTGCACGCCGCTCGCGTTGATGACAGCCGGAACACCCGCAAAGACGCCGTTCTGCTTGTACTCGCCGCGGAGGTAAACCGAGACGGTCTGCACCGAGCTCTCGTCGCCGAGTATGGCCTTCGTTAAGCGGGTCAGCGCAATGCCGATACCGTAGTAGGTCGCCTTCTTCGCCGCGATGATCTTATCCGCCGCCGTGCGCACATCGACCTCAATCTTTTCGAGTTCTTCCTTCTTGTAGACACCGTTCGACTCCGCAATCACGTCGAGCACCGGCTTGGTCGCAATGCAGACCTGACTCCACGGCACAAACTCGGAGTCGCCGTGCTCACCCATCACATAGCCGTGAATGCTGCGCGGATCTACCTTGAAGTAGCTGCCGACCAGGTAGCGGAGACGCGCGGTGTCGAGCGAGGTGCCGCTGCCTATAACACGCTTCGGGTTAAAGCCCGAGAGATCGCAGGTCACCTTGGTCATGACATCGACCGGGTTGGTCGCAATCAGGAAGATGCCGTTAAAGCCGGAGTCCGTGACCGGCTCCACAATCGACTTAAAGATGGCCGTGTTCCGCGCGAGCAGATCCATGCGGCTCTCGCCCGGCTTCTGCGCGACACCCGCGCAGATGGTCACGATATCAGCCTCCTTGCAGTCGGCGTAGGTGCCGCTCCAAATCTTCATATGGGAACCGGAGAAGGCAAGACCGTGATTCAAGTCCATGGCCTCTCCCTCGGCTTTTTCCTTCACATAGTCAATCAAGACAAGCTCATCGCAGGTCTGCTGATTCAGCATTGCATAGGCATAGCTCATACCGACCATGCCGCAGCCAACCAGTACAACTCTTCTCTTATCCTTTCCCATGACGTTCACTCTTTCCCCTTGCGGTTCATGCGCTCTCCGCCCCTGCGGAGAGGATATTCTACGATACAGCTCTACTTTATCACACTTTCTCAAAATGTAGTATGTTTGTTATAGATAACCATTTAAAAACCGCTAGCTGTGCTATCCTGTGATATACTGTACGCGTTTTGTTTTGATTGACGTAATCGGAATTTGAGGAGTTTCTCATGCCTTCAGTAAATACAAACGCAAACCCCAACTCGTTTAAGCGCTTTGCGCTCTCCGTCTTTCCGGAATTTTGGATGTTTCAGCTGCTCGCCTCGCTCTGCCTTTTTCCGCTGAGCCGCCTCGTGTGGCGCTTTGTTCGCGCCCTTACGGCAAAGAGCGGGGCTGTGACCAGCGCAAACTATCTCCGCTTTCTCGCCTCCTGGCGCTTCCCCGCGCTGCTCGCCCTGCTCGCTCTGCTCATTTTTCTCTACCTGCTCTTCGAGCTGCTTGCGCCGATTTATCTCTGCAACGCGTTGCTCAAGGGAGAGTGCCCGCGCTTTTTCAGCGCACTGAAAGACGGACTCCGTTCGCTTCGCAAACTGGCCACGCCGCACGGCTTTCTCTTTCTGTTTTACCTCGCGGTTCTTGTCCCGCTTTCCGGGGTCGGCTTTCGCATTCAGTTGACCCGCAACTTTTATATCCCGAATTTTATCTCCGAGGTCATTGAGAGTACCCCTCTCTATTTCTTGCTCTACTCCCTCCTCATGCTCTTTCTCGTCTGGCTCGGCTATCGCCTGGCCTTCTTTTTGCATGCCGTACTGCTTGAAGGCTGCACGCCGCGCGCGGCTTACCGCCGCTCTTCCGAGCTGGTACGAAAGAATCGCCTTCGGATTTTGAAGGAGCTTGTGCTCTTACTCCTCTTCCTCACAGCAGTGCGCCTGCTTGTTGCTCTCTTCTTTCAGTTTCTGCCCATGCTCCTTCTTGTCTCGAAGGAGTCCTCGCTCTTAGACCGCGCGGCCGAGGCAGGCAACGGCTTAGAGCTCCTACAGACTGCGGAGAGCCGCTCCTTTCTCCTGTACCGCTTTTCCGCGGCCTTCGCCGTGCTCCTCGGAAATTACATGCGCTCCATGACGGGACTGCTCTGCAACAGCTATTTCATGCTCCGCTTTACAAAGCTCTTTCTAAACTTGAGCCGCGAACAAGCCGTGCAGCCAGCCGCGCTCCCAAAGAGCCCGCGCCGCGGCCTTTTCCTCGGCGTCATGGGCTTCTCCGTCTTTTTAATTGCCTTCTTATCCTTCGTGATTGCCTTTCTCTACGCAGCCCTCTTTGTGCGCGAGCAGAAGGCCAAGCTGATAGCGCACCGCGCGGGCGGCTACCTCGCGCCCGAGAACTCGCTCGCCGGCATTGCCGCCGCCGAAGCCGAGGGGGCCTACGCCGCCGAGACCGATGTGCAGCGCACTCTGGACGATCACTACATCATCAACCACGACGAGACTTTTAAACGCCTCGCCGGCGTGCGTCGCACACCCCAGACCATGACTCTACTCGAAATCAAGGGTCTTGTGCTGGTCGACCCAAACTTCCCCGCAACCACCTACTCTGTCCCTACCCTCAGCGAAATGCTCGAAGCCTGCCGCGGCAAGGAGAAGCTCTTCATTGAGTTAAAGGGCATCACGGCGGACAAAAAAACAGCGGACGATGTCGTGCGCATCGTCCGCGAAAAAGATATGGTTTCGGAGGTCGTAATCATCTCCCTCTCCTACCGCGTCATCAACTATGTGGAGACCCACTACCCGGAGTATGAGACCGGTGTGCTCTTCTTTGCCGGGGTCGGCAATCTCTCAAAATTAAACTGCGACATCCTCCTACTCGAGGAAGAGAGCGTGAGCAATGCCCGCATCGCGGAAATCCATGCGGCGGGCAAGCAGATCGGTGTCTGGACCGTCAACGATGTCGACGGCTTTCGGCGCTTCTTTGACTCCGCCGTCGACTACATCATCACCGACGATCTCGTGACAGCCCGCGAGCAGAGAGAATATCTCGCCGAACGAACCCCCTACCAGGTTCTGGAGGACAGACTCGCAAACTTCTGGGACTTCCTCCTCTTCTGAAGCGCTCGCTCAGCGCAGGCTCTCCGGGCGCTCCGCGGCATGCGCGGCGTACTCATCCGCACTCGGAACACCGCTAAAGTCGGCACTGGTTCGATACTCGCCTGTCACCGTGACCGTGTAGCGCGAGTCTCCTTTCCGGAAGACAGTCCCGTCCTCTCCCTGAATGGTCACATCGAGTCCCTCGGTATCTTTGACCAGTCCCTCGGCATAGAGGGCGCGAAGCTTAGAGTCTCCGCTCACCACCCAGATGGAGGTTCCGTCAACATAGAGCGTCGTTCCGGGAGTCTCCGCATTGCCGGGGCCCGCCTCCTCGGCAATGTCTCCGGTAAACTTTGAGATATCGCGGAGATAGAGCTTTAGGCTCGCGTCCGCATCGGTCCCGATGTGCCCCTCCATGATTTCCCCGTAGACAATAAAGCTGCTCTTTGCACCGTTCGAGGCGCGGAATAAATCGCTTTCTGCACTGTCTTGCGCGAGGGTGCTGCCCTTTACCACGACCGTGGCAGCCGCGCCGTCTGCATAGAAGAGATGTCCCTGCTGCGTGAGAACCGTGCCGCCCGAAATGAGAAGCTGCGCCGCCTCCGCGCTCCCATCCGACTCGTTTACGCGCCGAAATACAACCGCAGCGTTCTTTTGGTTTCCGCCGGGCGCGGGCATATTTCCGGAGAGATTACAGTCGTAGAGCGAGAGCGCGGCCCCCTCCGTCAGCGAGAGCGCCTCTGCATTTCCGGCTGTCAGGGTCGCCGCATGGATCCAGCCCTTTCCGGCCGCACTGATTGCCGGGGATTGCTCACCGGTCGCCGTAAAGGTACCGCCGTCCAGGGTCATGCTGCTTTCTCCCCCTCCGACTAAGATGGCGGGCGATTCGCTTCCGGTGGTGCCCACGATATTGTCCCAGGCGTAAACGCCGCCCTTCCCCAGTGCCGTAAGGCCGGGGGATTTTTCGCCTGCGGTCGCAAGCGCGCTGTCCGCAACTTCAAGCTCACCCTCACCCGTCACCAGAATACCGGCGGCGCCCGCGGCATCGGTCGTTAAGTTCGAGTTGTTGACCACAGCCTTTCCGGACGATACAAAAATACCCGCGGTCTCCGCCTTCCCAGGCTTTCCGGAAAAGCGCCGCGAGATCTCCGCATTGTTCACAAACACAGCGCCGCCTTCCTTCACGAGCACCGCGCTCTCCCCCTTCTTGGTGGATGCCACCTCGCCGCTCAGCGTCCCCGGCTCGGTAAAGGTCTTTAAGCCCTGCGCCGCTTCCTGTCCGCCACAAGCCGTCAGAAGCACCGCCGCGAGTGTCAACGCGGCCACTGCTTTTCGTCTCATGCTCCGCCCTCCTTTTATCTCATTTTAGCCCCTTTCGCCTGCGGATTGCAAGATAATATACAAATCCTTAAATTATGCCTGTTTTCTCCGCGCGCTGTGATATCTTTCTGTTATACTGAAGCTATCAATTTCGGGAGGTAAGCCCATGCAAAACGACGCGCGGAGAGCCGATATCCTGCTCTCGCTCTCCAAGAGCCAAAAACCGGTGAGTGCCACGGCACTCGCAGAAAAATACCATATGAGCCGTCAGAGCATTGTGGGCGATATTGCCCTGCTCCGCGCGGCGGGAAACGATATCATCGCGACTTCCCGCGGCTATCTGCTCTCAAATCCGCTGAAAGCCCCCTTCCTCGAGAAGACCATCGCCTGCAAACACGATGCGGCTGCCATGCGGGATGAGCTCTACATCGCGGTCGATGAAGGCTGCACGGTCGCGGATGTGCTGGTCGAGCATCCGCTCTACGGCGAGCTGCGCGGCCGGCTCCAGCTCTCTACCCGCCACGAGGTCAATGAATTCCTCGCACGGAGCGGGGCAAGCGAGGCAAAGCCCCTCTCCCTTTTGACAAGCGGCATCCACCTCCACACCCTCCTTTGCCCCGACGAGGCAGCCTATGAGCGCGTCACGGAGCGACTTCGGGCGGCCGGCATCCTGCTCTCGGATTAAGAACGAACGCAATCCGGGGCACAAAACTTGACAGTTCTTACACTCTGTACTATACATATGTCTTGACACTATTTGTGCTTAGGAGGATGTATGAAAGAACTGGCAGCTTTTCTGAAACGCAAGGACATTGAGATCTCCGCCAAACGCTACGGCATCGACGCGCTTGCCGCAATGGCGCAGGGACTTTTCTGTTCCCTCTTGATCG
>CAUVLB010000008.1:0-11334 GCA_963552595.1 uncultured Stomatobaculum sp.
CAGCACATTTTCGGGGCGCGTCTCCACACCGCCCTCAATCACTGCCTTCAGGAATTTGTACTCGGACTCGTTTTCCTCGAAGGATAGGTCGTCCATATAGATGATAAAGCGGTAATTTCGGTTCTTAATCTCCGCAAGCACTTCGGAGAGTCTGCGGAACTGGTACTTGTAAATCTCTATCATGCGGAGGCCGTCTTGATAGTACTCATTCACCACGGCCTTGATGCTCGTGGACTTTCCGGTTCCGCTGTCACCGTATAGCAACACATTGTTGGCCCTCTGTCCGCGGAGAAAGGCCTCCGTATTCTTTCTTAGCTCCTCCTTCTGACTCTCATAGCCGATGAGATCCGAGAACTTGACCGCATCCATGTTGCGTATGGCCTTTAAGAGCACACCCTTCTTCTCATCGTCCTCCAGACGGAAGGCGGCGTTCAGACCGAATTTGCCTACGCCGTAGGCCTTGTAAAACTCGCTCATGGTACGGAAAAAGGCCTCATCACTCTCGGCTGTTGCGAGCAAACGGCTCAGCGCCAGCACCTTTTCGCTGACCGCTCGATAGCAGCGCAGCGCGGGTTTCGGCAGCGCTCGGTAGTCGGTCAACACCGAGAAGCAGTCCGTTCCGAGCGCAGCTTCCAGCGCGTCGAAGTCATAGTGGAAGAGCGCGCGAAAAATATGAAAGTCCCGCTCCACAAAGCGATTCACACTGCCTTCTCCGGCCCCCACCTTTTCCGCCGTGAGCGTAAAGGGATTTTCATCCATCATGAGCAGAAAACTCAGATAATTCTGCCACAAATTCTCATTAAAACCGTACTCGGTCGCAAGCTCCAGGAGCTCCCGCACCGCGCGGTAAGCGCGTTGCCGCTCCGCCGCGCCTAGCGTCATGCCGCTCCGCCGCGCCCCCTCGAGCGCGGCAATTGTCGCCAAGACACCGTGTTCCGCGGTCTTTCCGTACATCAGTAGATTCGAAATCAGTTCGTTCATTGCGATCCTCCCTCAACCTCGCCCAGTATACCGCCGAAACTTTCCCTTGGAAAGAGCGCAGGGACGTGTATAATAGTGGATAAAAGATGTAAAGTTTGCTGTGCCGCGCACAGCAGCGATTCACGCAAAAAAGAAAGAGGAAGAATTATGGCTTGTTGGGGATTTCACGCATTGGAATCGGATGAAGGACTGTTGCTCTTGGATCGTATCGGCGAAAAGCTCGCTGCGGGAAAAAAGAGCCTCAAACTCACGGATATCGTGGCGCTGCTCCGCAGCGAAAAGCTGCTTGACCCGGAGGGCGCAGAGAACACCGAGGACTATGACCTCGCGGTACTCGCACTCTCTGAGTTTTACAACAGAATGCAGGGTGAAAAAAATCCGCTCGCACTAAAAAACAGCCGCCACGCACTGAGCGGGCTGGAGGAACTCGAAGAGATCAAGGGAGATCCCGAGAGCCTCGGCTATCTCTACAGCCGCCTTCAGGAAATTCAGGACGATATCGACAGCTGCGAGCGCAGTTATGCGGCATTTTGGCTCGAGGCGGCAGACTATTACGACTGGATCTGCTATGTGGATCGCACGGTCGAAGCCATCGCGAACGAGAAGGCTGCCTGTTCCGCAGCAGAGGCTTAAGCGACAAAGCGCTTAAGGCCGGAAAAAGAGAAGAGAGGCGAAGTGCTCCCCGCACCCCGCCTCTCTTTTGGCGTTATATTGGCTCTCCCGAAAAAAAAGCAAATAAAAAAGCCCCATCCCAGCAGCTCGCAGTCTGCCAAGTCAGGACTTCAAATGCGCCTTCAGGGACTCGAACCCTGGACAAATAGATTAAGAGTCTACTGCTCTACCAACTGAGCTAAAGGCGCTTTGTTTGTGTCTCGTCTCCGTGACACAAACAGTATTCTACCTGTTCTTATGATTCCTGTCAACAAAAAATTATGTTTTTTTTCGCGTTGCAATCAGGCGGGAAATCTTCTGTCCGCGCGAGGAAAACTTCTGCTCATACTCGGTCATCACATTGTCCTCGGGAGCCACTTCGCCGTGCAAATCCCGGGTGACGGATTTAAGAGTCCAACCGGCCTCCGGTATCTCCTCGAGTGACCACGCAAAGAGCCCGTCGTTATCGGTCTTAAACCAAATTTCGCCCTCGGGCGCCAGCACCGCATCATAGAGCTTCAGGAATTCTCTCGAGGTCAGGCGGCGCATCGCGTGTCCCGCCTTCGGCCAGGGGTCCGAGAAATTCAAGTAGATGCGCGCCACTTCTCCGGGCGCAAAGATTTCGGTGAGGCGCTTGGCATCCTCCCAGAGAAAATAAAGATTTTCTCTCTCCTTCTTGCCCTGCTCCCGTTCTTCGCGCTCCTTTCGCTCTATGGCCTTTTGCAGCACCGAAGCATAGCGCTCCAGTCCGAGAAAATTCCATTCCGGTTCCCGCGCCGAGAGCTCGCGCAAAAAGCGTCCCTTTCCCATGCCGATTTCCAGCGCAAGCGGCGCGTCCTTTTGAAAGAACGCGCTCCACTCACCGCGGTAACGCTCGGGCTCATTGACCGTTGCGCTTGCCCGGCGCACAAAGTCTTCGCTGCCCGGTATATGTCTAAGCCGCATTGATTCTATCTCCAATCTGTTTATTCTGAGAACGCAAAGCCCCCGTCCTTCGCCTCGGTGCGCAAGCCATAGAAGCGTGTTGCGAGCCGGATGAAGTCCAAATAATCCGAGCAACCCGCCGTCTCATAGGGAGAGTGCATTGCGAGTTGCGGGAGGCCGATGTCGACTGTGGACAGCGCCACCTGGTTGCCCGAGAGATTTCCGAGCGTAGAACCGCCTGTGACATCCGAACGGTTGTGGAAATGCTGCAGCTTCACCCCGACTTCGGACGCGAGATAGCGGAACACGGCATCACTGACCGCATCCGTCGTGTAGAGCTGGTTTGCACTGTGCTTCACGACAATACCGCCGTTCATGTAAACGCGATTACTCGGATCGCTCTTGTCCGCATAGTTCGGATGTACCGCATGTGCATTGTCCGCAGAAATCATGAAGCTGTTCGCAATCGCGCGGAGATACGCTGCGCGGTCCTCCCCCCGCTCAAGGAAGATGCGCTGCAGCACATCCGCAAGGAAGGTAGATGCCGCTCCCTGCTTGGTGCTGCTTCCCACTTCTTCATTGTCAAAGAGCGCGAACACCGGGGTACCCCCGCTCTCCTTTGCCTGAAGGAAGCCCTCCAAGGAGGCCGCCGCGCACTCCAAATCGTCAAGCCGCGGCGCGGAAAAATAGCAGTCCCCTTCACCCCAGACCGTGCCCGGCATGCGGTTATAGAGAAAGAGGTCCGAACCGACGATGTCTTCCGGATTGACGCCCGCCGCCTCGGCCACACAGCTCATAAACTTCTTATCGGAATTTCCGTCTCTCCAGAGCGGCAGCATATCGCGCTGCGCGTTGTACTCATAGCCCTTGTTCGCATCTCGGTTAATATGAATCGCGAGATTCGGAATCATCAAAAGATCGCGGTCGATGCAGACGAGCTTGGTGCGAATTTCCGCGCCGCGGCGCACCGCAAGACGACCCGCCACCGAGAGCGGACGGTCAAACCAGGGCGCGCAGAGCATACCGCCGTAGCGCTCCACATTCAGTTTGACATAGTGCCCCTCAACCTCCATGTCAGGATTTTCCTTGATTTTAAAGGACGGGGAGTCACTGTGGCTCGCAATAATCTGGAAGCTGTCTGTCTTTCCCTTCGGCAGACGAAAGGCCATCAGAGCCGAATCGTTTCTCGTCGTAAAGTACTTTCCGCTCGGGTTTAGCTCCCAGCTCTCAGCCTCTCTCAGCTCCGTATACCCCGCCTCCTTGAGGCGCTTCCGTATAACCGCCACTGCCTGAAACGCAGTGGGGCTCTCCTGAATCAGCTGCAACAACGCTTCGATTTCACGCTTCATCTTCATTCTCCTCTTTTTTTCGCAAACGCTTTTACAAAGCCTGTTCGCTCTCTATCATACCATCTCTCACGCAAATAGGGTGCAAAGCTCTTGTTTTTCCTGTATAATGTAAAAGAGTCTATAAAAGGAGGCCGTCATGGCAGAAGAGAGAAAATCGATTCCGGAACTCATTGAGGAAGGGCTCAGCACCACCGAGAGCTTGCTTTCTCACGCCAACTATACGCAGGCAATGCTGTGCTCACGCCAAACCTTGGATATTTTGATTCGAAGTCTGAGTAGACGGAATCGTCTTCCGGAGGGGGATCTCACCGAAATGCTCGATAATCTCTACCGCGAAGGCGTCATTTCCAAGGAAGTCCTTGTCGGATTTTTAAAGATTTCCAAGTACGGCGAACGCGCGCAATCCGAGGGACTGAGCGACCCCGCCATGGCAAGCGAATCCTATGAAAATTTGAGTCAGGCCGTATATGCCTATCGCCAGATGCTGGAAACGCAGTCCTCGGCAAGGCGTCGGCCCGCAGCGCGGCGTCCGGCCAGAAAAAAGGCTTCCGGCGGTCTTTCTCTTGAAAACATGCCGTCCTATGTGAAAATCGGGCTTCCGCTCATTGTCATTCTGCTCCTCATCTTCCTCGTGCGCAGTTTTGCCTCCCACCGAAAGACAGCAGATCCGGAAGTTAATTCCAGCGTCGAGAGCAGTGAGAGCAGCGCGGAAGCGGCACTCACAACAGAAGCGGAGACCAGTGCGGTCATGCCGTCCGCAATCACGATTTACACAACCAGTACTTCTCTGAACGTGCGTGAGACCCCGTCCACGAGCGGTAAGCTCCTCACAACGCTTCCCGCCGGAACCGTACTCGACTATGTCGGGTCCTATAATGACCAGTGGACCATCATTAACTACAACGGCACGCAAGCATACGTCGCAACCCAGTATGTAACCGCTTCCGAAGTAAATCCGGCTGAGCGCGGCAATGCCTCCGCGACCAGAAGCGGTTCGCAGTCCGATGACGGCGAGACCGAGCCTGCGCTCGGCAGCACCGCTTCCGGAACCACCGCAGCAGACGAAACCAGCGCGCAAAAGGCGCAGAGCAGCTCCGCAAAGAGCAGTACGAGCAGCACCCGCTGAGCCCAGTTTGCATGTTCAAAATGCCATCCCGCGCAAACGCTGAGATGGCATTTTCCTTTTTCGTACCATCCTGTTTTTACAGAGAGGAGGTCTGATTGAAGCATTTTTTTGTACGCGCGAAACAAGCTGTGCTCGCGCCGCTCCTTGCATTTTGCGTTTGTCTTACAAGCCTCTCGCCGCTTGAGAGTCTTGCCGCGCCGGCATGGCCTCAGGAAGTTTCGATTGAAGCGGAGGGCGGCATTCTGATTGACGCCACGTCCGGCTGCGTGCTCTACGGGAAAAACATCCACGAGCGCTATTATCCCGCCAGTATCACCAAGATTCTGACCGCCCTCATCGTCATTGAACGCTGCAATCCGGATGACATCATTACTTTCTCCTACGATGCCGTCCACAATGTCGAGAGCGGCTCCACCAGTGCCGGCTACGGTGTCGGCGACAAAATCACGGTGCGCGAGGCCATTTATGCCCTTCTGCTCCGCTCCGCAAACGAAGTCGCCAACGCACTCGCCGAACACTGTGCGGGAAGCCGAGAGGCCTTTGCCGCACTGATGAACGAGAAAGCGGAATCCCTCGGCTGTAAGGAATCCCACTTCACCAATCCCTCGGGACTGAACGACGAGAATCACTACACCACGGCCTACGACTTTTCTCTGATAGCAATGGCGGCGTTTAAAAACCCGACCTTTGTCGAATACGACTCGACAAGCTACTACGAGCTCCCGCCGAACAGCGCAAACGCTGAGCCTTTTACCATCTATGCCGGTCACAAGATGTTAAAAAAGAGTTCGGGCCTCTATTATCCCGGCATCATCGGCGGCAAGACAGGCTATACCATGACCGCCGGCAACACCCTGGTCACCTGCGCGGAGCGCGACAACCTGCGGCTCATCACCGTTGTCTTAAACGGTCACCTGACCCATTACAGCGACACAAAAAAACTCCTGGACTTCGGCTACTCCAATTTCAAAGCCGTAAGCCCGGAGGGCAATGACAATCGCTATGAAAAACCGCAGACAGATTTGGATCTTGTCGGACGGCACGACACCCTACTCTCTCTCTCGGGCGGCAAGACCATTGTGCTGCCGCGCACGGCTCAGCTCTCGGATACCACGAGTACGCTGAGCTACGAGCTTCCGGCAGATGCCCCCGCAGATGCAGTCGCCCAGATTCGCTACCTCTACGGCGAGCGCACCGTGGGCTCGGTCTGGCTCTGCGCCGCCACCCAGGAGTCCGTAAGTAAGGTCTCGACCTCTTCCAATGCCAAAGCGCTCAGACGGCTGCGCTACCGCATTACAAACCTGCCGCGGCGGCTTATCATGGTCGTTGCCGCGGGTGTCCTTATCTTCCTGCTTCTTCTGTTCTTCCTGCATCGCCGCAGAAAGCGGCAGAGGGCGGCGGAACTCGCCTTCTCGCGCAGCATGAACCGCGTCGCCGAGCGCGAGGCATTCAACGCGCCGAAGGAACTCTCAAGCGGTCCCTCCTCGGTGGAACGCTATTTGGGCGACAGCTCTCTCTCAAGGCGCGGCCGAAGAAACGGCTTTTTCTCCCGGCTCTTCTCGAGACGGCGTCGCTAGTCTTTTTTTCGAAGGTGCTGCTTCCGCCTCTGTAAGCTCTGCTTTTCGCTGAGCACTTGCTTCATTTTGGCGAAACGTTCCGCCGCCTCGGCACTTACAATTTTAGTTGTCTTAATACAATAAACCCTTGTGCCCTCCCTCTTCCGGAAGCGCAGCTTTCCACGCAGAAAGCCGTGCTCCGGACAAAGGGCAAGGCAGTAATAGTTGCGCTGGTTTGCGGAAAACCAGCGCAGCTTTTTTTTCAACATGCGGTTGCAGCGATAGCAGAGCATGTCCGTGACCGTCTTGTCCCGAATGGCGCTCTCGCGGTCCGGAAATACCCGTGATACATACTTCGCGTAGTCCGGAAAGCAGATATAAATCTCCTCCGCCTCATTTTCCGGTACACGGAAGTAGTCCAGGGAGCGGTATACCTTCAGGCTATCAAAGGGCAATGCCGCCAAGACCGCTGCGGTATAGCGAGCATCCTCAATCGCCCTATGAAACGCCCCCTGCTCTTTGAGTCCCAGAGCCTCGACCGCGGTCGAAAGAGCTGTGACCCGCTTTTCCGCATCCGGAAAGCACCTGCCGTAAAGTTTTTGCACATCATAGTAGAAGAGTGGATAGGAGAAAGGATTCCGGACGTGAAAAAATTGCAGATTGCGCTGTAATTCCGAGAGATCCGTGTCTCCCCAACTGCAGAAGACGACCTCCTCCCCCTCTTTCTCCATGTCACACCAGCGGAAAAACTCCCGCATGACGGAGGCAAATTCCTGCCCCTCGCTCTGAAGTTGTTTTGCCTGGATTTTTGTGAGTGCCCGCACACGATAATCCAGCTTTTTATAGATTAATGGGCGCACGAAGCGAGAGAACTCGGAGACCGGCTCCAGGTTCTCATTCAGCTTCACTGCGCCAACTTCTATAATCTCAAAGGGAAGGTCAGGCAGCTTCCCGACCTTCCCTCTATAACTTTGGTTCCATTCTAAGTCAAAAACAATGTAGCTTGTTGCCATGAATTAAAACTCTCCGCTGCCCATTATCTCAACGCTCTCCACCATGTCTTCCGGGAGCGTTTCGTACTGCTCCAGGATTTTTCTCTGCATTCTGTCACGCGTTGTCGAATTGATGGGATGCGCAATGTCCCTGTATCCGCCGTCCCGAGAAAGACGGCTCGGCATTGCAATGAATAGGCCCCGATCTCCCTGTATCACCTTGATGTCGTGAATCACAAACTCGTTGTCTAGTGTGATGGATGCCACTGCCTTCATAGATCCGGCTTTCTGAATCTTTCTGATACGAACATCTGTAATCTGCATAGCGCCTCCTCCGATACAGCATGGATATGGATGGCGATAGGGTGATCAACCCGGGCTCCCCTGACACTGAACTCAGATCACATACCGCTCATTCTTCTCAATAACGATTTTTACCTCCTCCGGTGTTCCGATATGGCTCGTATTTGCCCGGAGCGTATCCCGACTCTCTACGATGCAATTTTCAATCACTGTGTCATTTCCAATGTAGACGTCGTTCAAAATCACGCAATTTCGAATCACGCAATTCCGGCCGACAAACACTTTCCGGAACAATACGGAATTTTCAACGCGCCCATTGATGATGCAACCGCTTGAAATGAGCGAGTTTTTAACCTCCGCACCCGGATTGTACTTTGCGGGCGGCAAATCGTCAACTTTGGTGTAAACTTCCGGATAAGTTCTGAAGAAGTACTCCCGGATATCCCGCCGCAGGAAGTCCATATTCGTTTTGTAGTAGGACTCCACGCTCGCGATGTTACTCCAATAGGAATCCATTTTGTAGGCATAGATGCGCTTCAAGTTCTTATACCGCACCAGGATGTCACGCACAAAGTCGTAGCGATCCTCCGCCGCGCATCTCTCGATGAACTCAATCAACTGTCTTCTGCGGATGATGTAAATGCCGCAGGAAATCAGTCTGGAATCCGCAATCATGGGCTTTTCATCAAACTGCGTAATCCGATTGTCTCCGTTCGTCTCCACAACGCCGAATCTCGTGATGTCTTCCAGCGCCGATGCCTCTTTGCAGACCACAGTGATGTCTGCCTTCTTTTCGATGTGATACTCAAGCACCTTGTTGTAATCCAGCTTGTACACACAGTCACCCGAGGCAATGACCACATAGGGCTCATGGCAATTCTTCAGGAACTGTAGGTTCTGATACAGGGCATCCGCCGTGCCGCGATACCAGTCATTGGAGGTCGCGGTGATGGTCGGCGTGAACACAAACATTCCGCCCTGCTTACGGCCGAAATCCCACCATTTCGAGGAGCTGAGGTGCTCATTCAGCGAGCGCGAGTTGTACTGCGTGAAGACAGCTACGCGCTGAATGTGAGAATTCGACATATTACTCAACACAAAATCGATACTCCGGTAGCTTCCTGCAATCGGCATCGCTGCGATGGCTCTTTTGTTGGACAACTCCTTCATGCGCTTCGAATTTCCGCCCGCTAATACGATTCCTATTGCTCTCATTTTAAGCCACCTGCCTTTATGATTGCGCCGCCGCTCTCCAGTATTCCGTCCGGATAGTCTGCCGCCACGGTCTCGCCCCAAATTGCCGTATTCTTACCGATTTTCACGCCGCTCGGGATGACCGTATTCTCACCGACCGTCACAAGATCGGAGTTGTAGACACGCCGGTCATAACAGCTCTCCCGGTATTCTCCCACCCCCAATTCGCTATTCTTGCCGACAACAACTTGTTCCGCCAAAATTGACTTTGTTATCTTTGCCCCTGCGCCGATCACCGATTCGCGCATGATGATAGAGTCACGGACCACTGCGCCTTCTTCAATCACGACACCGGCGCCGATTACGGAGTGTTCCACTTCACCGTAAATCTCGCAGCCCTCGCCAATGAGACTCGCCTCGATTTTTGCATGCTCACCGAGGTATTGCGGCGGAATAAAGTCGCTCTTCGTGAATATTCTCCAGTACTCCTCATAGAGATTGAATTCCGGAACAACATCCACCAGCTCCATGTTGGCTTCCCAGTAAGAGGAGAGAGTCCCCACATCCTTCCAGTAGCCGTGAAATTCGTACGCAAACATGCGCTTGCCCTTATCTCTGCAATAGGGAATCACGTGTTTGCCAAAATCCAACTCCGATACCTCTCGAAGTCGCAGCAGAGCTTCCTTCAAAACCGGCCAGGAGAAAATATAGATGCCCATAGATGCCAAATTGCTCTTGGGCTCCTTCGGCTTTTCTTCAAAGTCTATAATCCGATTTGTTTCGTCCGTGATCATGACGCCAAAGCGGCTGGCTTCTTCGATTGGCACCGGCATAACCGCCACCGTTAAATCCGAGCGGTTTGCCTTGTGAAAATCGAGCATCACCTCGTAATCCATCTTGTAGATGTGGTCTCCGGAGAGAATCAGGACGTAATCCGGATGATACGAGTCGATGTACTCAATATTCTGGTAGATTGCATTGGCCGTGCCGGAATACCAATCACTGCCCTTTGCACTCTCATAGGGCGCGAGCAGCGTCACGCCGCCGACCGCGCGATCCAGATCCCACGGAATACCGATTCCGATATGTGCATTGAGACGGAGAGGTTGGTACTGGGTCAATACGCCCACCGTATCCACACCGGAATTGATACAATTGCTCAGCGGGAAATCGATGATGCGATATTTTCCGCCGAATGAAACCGCAGGTTTTGCAACCATCTGGGTCAGGACGCCTAAACGGCTTCCCTGACCACCCGCCAGCAACATGGCAACCATTTCTTTTTTAATCACGCTCTCACCTCGCAGTCAAGTGTATTTCTACTTTATGAACCTCATTATGTAAACGGCAATGATGTAATTTTTAAACCGGTCCGCTTGCCTCTGCGGGCAGGCACAGCCCTGTTTTCAGACAGCTATGCCACCATAGATAGTCTGCTGCCAGTTTCAGTATATCATAATTTTCGAAAACGTGTACAAAAGCAAGCCGAAATTCATCAAAATTTTAAGGATTCTATCCAGAAATTTTCCTTTCGTCTTTCCTTCGACCTGTCGCGCTTCGGCATATTGCCCCGCCTTTCGCAATTTGCGGTGACTTACGGAATGCAATGCCTGCCTTAGCGCCACTTGCCCGTTCGGCCCTTCGATCCGACTGTTTTGCCCCCGTCCTCTCCGTAAGAAAAACCGTTTCTGTACGCTATCCTCCCGGCCGCCTTCGCCGTATCTGCCAAAGCGTTATTATCGTTTCGAAAGCTTGCCTTTCCGTCCCGTTTTTCGCCCGAATCCCTGCGGATTTCCCCCGCCTTCGCCTTTTATTTTCCGCCAAAGTGCGCTAGAATAGAGTAGTTATAGACTAGGCGTATTGGCGTCAGCCGTTTGCCTAGTCACCATCTTCGAGAGGAGTAAGCGAATGAAGCTCACAACAGTCAAACAAATATGGGAAAATCGAGAGGCGTATTTAAATCGGGAAATCGATTTGGGCGGCTGGGTGCGTTCGAATCGCGACTCAAAGTCCTTCGGCTTTTTGACCGTCAGCGACGGCAGCTTTTTTGAGCCTCTCCAGGTTGTCTACCACGACAGCCTCGCTAACTTTCAGGTGATTCGCAAGATTAATGTCGGCGCCGCACTCATCATCCGCGGCACCCTTGTTGCGACCCCGGACGCAAAACAGCCCTTCGAGATCCAGGCAACGGAAATTTCGGTCGAGGGCGACTCCGCACCGGATTATCCGCTCCAGAAGAAGCGTCACTCTCCGGAGTT
>CAUVLB010000009.1:0-10509 GCA_963552595.1 uncultured Stomatobaculum sp.
GCGGACAGCTTTCACCTCGCGGAAGGGCGCTACCATGTGGCTCCCGAGGTGGTGCGGGGCTTTCGCGGCGAAAACAGCACGAGCTACAACGCGGACAAGTACTATATGATTCAGACTACGCCGATCTACGATAATCTCGATGTCAAGGCGGATGACAGACAGGTGGAGGGCGTACTACTTTTAATCTCTTCGACGGAGCCGCAGCGCACGGAGTTGCGGAGTGCAAAGGAGACCCTGCGCATCTTCATGGTCGTTGTGGCGGTCTTGCTCGCATTATTGAGTGTCCTGCTCACTTCGATGATTATGCGACCGTTTGCGGAGCTCCGAACGGCACTCCGCAAGGTGTCGGCCGGAGATTTGAACCAGACGGTAGAGCAGCACAGCTATCTCGTGACCTCGCAGATCAGCGAGGATGTCAATGCAACCCTGCGGAAACTGCGCAGTCTGAATGAGTCGCGCGAGGAGTTCGTTTCGAATGTCTCGCACGAGCTGAAGACCCCGATTACTTCGATGCGCGTGCTCGCGGATTCGCTGATCGGCATGGGAGATGCGCCGCTGGAACTCTACAAGGAGTTTATGGGCGATATCTCGAAGGAGATTGACCGTGAGGCGAAGATCATAGACGATCTCTTAAGCTTGGTCCGCATGGACCGCTCGGCCATAGTCCTGAGCCGGAAAGAGACAGACATGCACGAGATGCTCGAGCAGATTTTGAAGCGTCTCCGCCCGCTCGCCAAAGTGAACCGGATTGAACTCACGCTGCACACGGTGCGCGAGGTCTCGGCGGACGTAGACGAGGTGAAGTTCTCACTCGCCATCATGAACTTAGTCGAGAACGGCATTAAGTACAACGGGAACCAGAACGACGGCTATGTCCAGGTCACCCTGGATGCGGATCACCAGTTCTGCTATATCCGCGTCGAGGACAACGGCATCGGCATCCCGGAGGATCAGCAGGAACTGGTCTTTGAGCGCTTTCACCGCGTGGACAAGGCGCGTTCCCGCGAGACCGGCGGAACGGGTCTGGGACTTGCAATCACCAAGGAGATTATTCTCCTGCACCAGGGTATCATACGTCTGAGCAGTGAGGAGGGGAAGGGCAGCACCTTCCAGGTGCGCATTCCGCTCAAGTACATTGAGAGCAGCACGCCGGCACAGGCAGCCTCTCAGAAAGAAAAGAACCGAAAAGAAGAGAAAAAACGGAAGGAGAGGAAAGGAGGCGAGAAACGTGCAAAATAAGTTGCGTCTGCTTCTTCTGTCTGCTCTCTGTATCCTCGTTTTCGGCGCTTGTCATTCCGAGGCGAAGACTGCGGACCCGGCGGCGGGGCGCTATGCCGTTTACTATCTGGACAAGACCGCGACCAAACTGACGCCTCTCATCTACGAGACGCAGACTACGGATAAAAATCAGCTGGTCGCAGAGCTCATGCAGCAGCTCTTGCATGTGCCGAGCGAAGAGGATTTGATCACGCCGACCGGCGACCGGACACGCTACGAGTCCTTCAGCTTTGACGACAAGGTGCTCTACCTCTACTTTGACGACGGCTACCGGGAGTTAAAGATAGACAGAAAGACGCTCTGCTCGGCGGCTCTTACCGAGACCCTCGCGCAGATTGAGGGCGTGGATCACGTGGGCATCTACAGCGGCGGAAAGCCCCTCGCCGGTGCGGACGGCAGCCTGCTGGGTCCCTTCAGCGCAAACGACTTCGTAAACAGCGTATCGGATGTGAACAGCTACGAGACCGTGGAACTGACCCTCTACTTTGCGAGCGCGGACGGCAAACGTTTCGCGGAGGAGATGCGGAGTGTAACCTATCGCGCGGACACCCTGCTCGAACAGGTCGCGGTGGAGCAGCTTATTTCGGGGCCGCGAAACGGCGGACGCGCCGTCCTGCCGCCCGAGACCAAGTTACTCTCGGTCTCGGTGAATGATAACATTTGCTATCTGAACTTCAGCAAGGAGTTCTTAAACCCGGTGAGCGGGGTGAGCCCCGATGTAAGCCTCTACGCCCTCGTGGACACCCTGACGGGGCTCAAAACCGTACAGCGTGTGCGCATCTCGGTCGAGGGTTCGCAGACGGTGCTCTTCCGGGACAGCATTTCGCTCGACGCCCTGTTTGAACAGAACTTGGACTATGTCGGGAAGACGAGCGCGTCTTTCTCGGAGGGCGAAGAGAGCGGCGGCGCCGAGAACTGAGAGGCGCCCGCACCGCCGGCAAAGCGCGGTTTTTCGCGCAGCCTGTATCTGTTCTGTCATTTATCTGCGCTGTCATTTTGGAGAAAACTGAATATGAAACGTCCGTTGGAAGTACTTGCAGTCGGGTTTGTGCTTGGAGAGCTGCTTCGGTTTGCCGGTATCCGCGGATTCTTTCTCTTTGTGCTCTGCTGCCCCCCGCTCTTCTTCCTTTGGAAGCGGCGGGTGGGACTGCGGCGCGCAATTTTAACCATGCTAACGGGCGCGCTCATCGGCGCGCTTTGTTTGCATGCCGCTGTTTTGCCGGGAAGAGAAGAGCGAAGACTCTCCGAACGTGAGGGTGCCTTTGCGGAATACCGCGGGCGCATCGACGCAACGGAAGTGCGCGGCGAGGGCGTTCGCGTGCGGAGCGGCGCGCTTTATCTAAACATAGCCGAGGAGGGCGGCGTGCCGCTTCAAGTCGGTCAAACCATAGTCGCAAGCGGAACCCTGCAGGAAATCGAGGCACCGACGAACCCCGGTGAGTTCGATTACCGCGCCTACTGCCGGGCGCGGGGGGTAACCCACCGCATGCAGGTGCGGCAGTATCGCGCGGAGGGGCGGGCAGACCCGCTCGGCGAGGGAATCAGAAAGCTCCGTATGAGCGCTACGGAATCGCTGAAAACCCACTGTCCGGCAGAAGTTTCCGGCTATCTCGGCGCTCTCTTACTCGGCGATAAGCAGAGTTTAAGCGAGGACTTTTATGCGCGCTACCGGCGGAACGGTCTTGCCCATCTTCTCGCAATCAGCGGCCTGCACACGGGCTTTCTCGGACTTTTGCTCTATCGTATCTTGCGCCGCATGGGGGCAGGGCTTTGGCCGAGTGCCCTGGTTTCCGCCCTGTTCTTAGGGCTCTACGCCCTGCTCACCGGAGCCGATACCGGTGTCCTTCGAAGCGGCCTCATGCTGGGACTCGCTTTTCTTGCCCTCTGCCTCGGCAGGAGCTACGACCTCCGGAGTGCGGCCTCCCTGGCTCTTATCCTCTTATTGCTGCGCTCTCCCTTACAACTTTTTCAGTGCGGCTTTCAACTCTCTTTTCTAGCGGTCTTTGCAATCGGAGGCCCCGGACAGGCGCTTGTTCGGCGCTACGCCGCAAAGCGAAAGTACTTAGCGGCTGTCTTACAGAGCCTTACAGTCTTTTTTGTCACCCTTCCGGCCATTGCATACTGGTTCTTTTCCCTTCCGCCCTACGGCATCGTTCTCAATTTACTTCTCATCCCGATGACAGGCTTCATGCTCTTACTCGGGCTCCTGACCCTTGCGGCGGCAAGTCTGGTTCCGCCGCTTGCCGCCCTGCCGGTCTTTTTTCTTAGACTGGGGCTCGAAATGCAGAATGCGCTCTGTGCGCTTGCGGAGTGCCTCCCCTTTCACCGCATACTCATCGGGCGGCCGCGACTTTGGCAGCTCCTTTTCTATAGCCTCTTTCTCTCCCTCTGCCTTGCCCTTATGCTCGACAAGGTTCCGAAACGCGGAGCAGCGGCACGAAAACCGTTTCGGCGCGCACTCACAATCACTGCCGCGCTCGCTGCGGCGCTTAGCCTCTTGCCGCTTCGAAGCAGGTATCCCCGCATCTGGCTGCTTGACATCGGGCAGGGAGATGCCATAGTCATAGAACAGGGCAGCCGCTGCATCACGATTGACGGCGGCAGCACCTCGCGGCCCGACTGCGGGAAGCGCATTCTGGAACCCTTCCTCGAGAGCCGCGCGCTCGGCACGGTGGACGCGGCCTTTCTGACCCATGCGGATCTGGATCACACGAACGGACTAAGCTACCTTGCAAGCAAGGGCTCGGGGATATTGGTGAAGCGCGTCATTTTGAATCCGGCGGCGGAGACCGATGCGCATTATGCGAAATTGATGGCTGCGCTCAGAGAGAATCCGGAGACAGAACTCTGTTTTATGGGCGCGGGCGATGTCTACGGGAATTTTCACTGTCTCTGGCCGTCGCGGGAAGCGCTGCCGGAGGAAGTCAACGAGCAGTCCCTAATCCTCCTCTTTACGGCAAACGACAAGCGCTGCCTCTTTACTGGCGATGCGGGACAGCCGAGCGAGGAGAAACTGCTGGAGTGGCTTGCCGCTCCCGAACAGGCTGCCGAGCGCGCTGCGCTCACGGACATTGACCTCCTGAAGGTCGGGCACCACGGCTCAAGAGGGGCGAGCAGTGACACCTTTCTCGCGTTGCTTTCGCCGGACTGCGCACTGATTTCCTGCGGCCGGGGGAATTCCTACGGGCACCCGCATGCCGAGGCAGTGGAACGACTGCGCCGCCACGCGGGACAGCTTCACAGCACGGCGGAAGAGGGGGCGCTCGCCGTGGAATTGCGTGGTTCGGCGGAGAAATAGGCCGGATAAAGAAAAACAAAAATATTAGCACTCATCTATTGACAGTGCTAACAGCGACTGTTATACTGGGTACAGATCGAGGGTGTTATATATCAAGTATAGCAATCCGGCAAAGTGAGGTGACGCATATGAATATCAGTAAGTTTACTCAGAAGTCCCAGGAGGCGATTGCGGCAGCGGAGAAGCTGGCGGTACAGAACGGCAACCAGCAGATTGACGAAGAGCATCTGCTCGGCGCGCTGCTCGGTATTTCGGACTCTCTGATTGCAAGTCTCATCGCGAAGATGGGGATACAAAAAGAAGCATTTATCAACGAAGCGGAGGGGCTCATTCAGAAGCTCCCGAAGGTGAGCGGCGGCGGTCAGGAGTATGTGAGTGCGGATTTGAACCGCGCCTTGAACGGTGCGGAGGATGAGGCCAAGGCCATGGGAGACGACTATGTCTCCGTGGAGCATCTCTTCCTCAGCATGCTCGCGCATCCGAACCGCGCAATCAAGGAACTTTTCCGGGTCTACGGCATCAGCCGCGAGAAGTTTTTGCAGGCGCTCTCCACGGTGCGCGGCAACCAGCGTGTCACCTCGGATAACCCCGAGGCAACTTACGACACGCTGAATAAGTACGGTTACGACCTTGTGGAGCGTGCGCGGGATCAGAAGCTGGATCCCGTCATCGGCCGCGATGAGGAGATTCGGAACGCGGTTCGCATCCTGAGCCGTAAGACCAAGAATAACCCGGTTTTAATCGGTGAGCCCGGCGTCGGTAAGACGGCGGTCGTCGAGGGACTCGCACAGCGTATTGTGCGCGGCGATGTGCCGGAGGGACTTAAGGACAAGCGCCTCTTTGCGCTCGACATGGGCGCTCTGGTCGCAGGTGCCAAGTACCGCGGTGAATTCGAGGAGAGACTGAAGGCCGTGCTCGAGGAAGTCAAGAAGAGCGAGGGTGAGGTGATACTCTTCATCGACGAGCTTCACACGATTGTGGGCGCGGGCGCTTCCGAGGGAAGCATGGATGCCGGCAATATGCTAAAGCCCATGCTGGCGCGCGGCGAGCTGCACTGCATCGGCGCGACGACGCTTGACGAGTACCGGAAGTACATTGAGAAGGATCCGGCGCTCGAGCGGCGCTTCCAGCCTATCCTCGTGGATCAGCCGACCGTGGAAGATACGATTTCGATCCTCCGCGGATTAAAGGAGCGCTACGAGAACTACCACCACGTGAAGATTCAGGACGGCGCACTGGTCAGCGCGGCCGTGCTTTCGGACCGCTATATTACCGACCGCTTCCTGCCCGATAAGGCAATCGACCTGGTCGATGAGGCCTGCGCAATGATTAAGACCGAGCTCGATTCGCTGCCGGCGGAACTGGATGAGATGAACCGCCGCCGCATGCAGCTTGAGATTGAGGCGACGGCGCTTCGAAAGGAGACCGACAATCTCTCGAAGGAGAGACTTGCGGCCATTGAGAAGGAACTCGCGGAGAAGAAAGAGGCGTTCTCCGAGGCAAAGGCAAAGTGGGAGAACGAGAAGGCGAGTGTCTCGAAGCTCGCGGAACTCCGTCAGCAGATTGAGGACACGAACCGCGAGATTCAGAGTGCACAGCAGAGCTATGACCTCAATAAGGCGGCCGAGCTCCAGTACGGCAAGCTCCCGGAGCTTAAAAAGCAGCTCGAAGAGGAGGAGGCCAAGCTTAAGGGGCAGGAGTTCACGCTCGTGCATGAGGCAGTCACGGAGAACGAGATTGCAAAGATCATCTCCCGCTGGACCAATATCCCGGTGACCAAGCTCACCGAGTCGGAAAAGAATAAGACCCTTCACTTGGACGACACCCTGCATCAGCGGGTCGTGGGTCAGGATGAGGCGGTGCAGAAGGTCGCAGAGGCTATTCAGAGAAGCAAGGCGGGCATCAAGGATCCCTCGAAGCCCATCGGTTCCTTCCTCTTCCTCGGACCGACCGGTGTCGGTAAGACCGAGCTCGCAAAGAGCCTTGCGGCAGCGCTCTTTGACGATGAGAGCGCCATGGTGAGACTCGACATGTCGGAGTACATGGAGAAGTTCTCCGTGTCGCGCTTAATCGGAGCGCCTCCGGGCTATGTGGGCTACGACGAGGGCGGTCAGCTGACCGAGGCAGTCAGAAGAAAGCCCTATTCCGTGGTACTCTTTGACGAGGTCGAAAAGGCACATCCGGATGTATTCAATGTCCTTCTCCAGGTACTGGACGACGGTCGCATCACCGACTCGCTCGGAAAGACCGTGGACTTTAAAAACACCATCATCATCATGACGAGCAACCTGGGATCGCAGTATCTTTTGGACGGCATCGGCGAGGACGGCGAGGTGAAGCCCGAGGCAGCAGCCGCGGTCGATGCGGAAGTTCGGGCGCACTTCCGCCCCGAGTTCCTGAATCGACTGGATGAGATTATCATGTTCAAGCCGCTGACCCGGCAGAACATCGGCGGCATTGTGGATCTCCTGCTCGAGGAGACCAACCGTCGGCTCGCGGATCAGGAGCTCTCGATTGAACTCACCCCGGCGGCAAAGCAGTACATTGCGGACGAGGGCTACGATCCGGCCTTCGGCGCGAGACCTTTAAAGCGCTTCCTGCAGAAGCATGTCGAGACCCTTGCGGCAAAGCTCATTCTGAGCAGCGACAGCGGCCTTCATAAGGGCGCGGTGATTCGCATGGATTTCGATGAAAAAGAGGGCGGTCTGAAGGCGGAAGTCAAGGCTTAAGCCTAAACTGTCACAGAAACGGCAGTGCAAAAAAAAAGAAGCAGCGGGAAACCGCTGCTTCTTTTTTGCGTGCGGGGCTCCGTATCGTCAATTCACGTACATTGTGGTAAAATGAACACAAGATTACCCATTGAGGGGAGGAATCACGATATGATACGGACAGGCGCTTGCCTTCTTGAAATTTTTCTGTTTTTGGTGCTGGGACTTCCGGTGCTTTTGGTGCTCTGGATTTACAAAAAGATGAATCCGAAGCGCGCCGCGGAACTCGGGCAGCGCTACGGAGCCTGGATACTCGGCATCATCACGAAAACGGCGCTGGGCGATAAAAAGCTGACGGTATTGGGGCTTGAAAATATACCCCGGGACGAAGGTGTTCTGTTCATCGGCAACCACAGGAGCTATTTTGATATCATCTGCTCCTATCCGATACTCCCGGTGCAGACGGGTTTCCTTGCAAAGGACGGACTGTACCGCGTGCCCTCGCTGCGCCGCTGGATGCAGCTTCTGAACTGCCAGTTCCTGGACCGAAAGGACATACGTAAGGGCATGGAGACCATCAAGACCTGCACCGAACTCGTGAAAAACGGCACTTCAATCTGGGTATTCCCGGAGGGCAGCCGCACGAAGGATCCCGACCGAACCGCAATCCGCCCCTTCCACGAGGGCAGTTTTAAGATTGCCGAGCGCGCGAATGCCTACATTGTGCCGGTTGCGATTTACGGCGCGGACGATGTACTCGAGAACCACTTCCCGGCCGTGCACCCGAGTGCAGTCACGATTGCGTTTGGCAAGCCCTTCCGTGCCTCCGAACTGCCGCCGGAGATGAAGAAAAAGACCGGTGTCTACACGGCGGAGCGCATTCGGGAGATGCTGGTCGAAGAGGAGAAGCGGCGCGCATGAACGGCGCGGTCTACGGCTATCGGCGCGTTCTGCGGCTCCCGCACGCGGAGCGCATTGTGTACCAGGGTCTGGAGGGCGCTTACAGCAACCTCGCCGCCGTACAGGTCTTTCGAGCCTACCCGGAGGCGAGCTTTTCGCATGTCAAGAGCTTTGACGCGGCGGTGCGCGCGGTCGATATGGGCGAGGGCGACTATGCCGTAATCCCGATTGAGAATTCGACGGCGGGCAGCGTGGCGGACAGTTACGATGCGCTCGCAAAGCGCGAAGTCTCGGTGGTGGGAGAGTACCTTCTCCCGGTCGAGCACGCGCTCCTCGCGGCAAAGGGGACAAAACTCTCCGAGATTAGAACCGTTTACTCTCACCCCCAGGGCTTAAAGCAGTGCGCGCAGTTTTTCGAGGAACATCCGGAAATCGAGGCGGTCGCGGTTTCGAACACCGCGGTTGCGGCGCAGCTTGTCAAGGCCATGGGAAAGCGGGAGGCAGCGGCGATTGCCTCCGTTTACGCGGGACAGCTCTATGAGCTCGAAGTTTTGATTCCGGCGCTCAACTACCGCGCGGAGAATACGACTCGCTTCCTGGTCATCGGGAAGGAAAAACTGTACGCGGAGGGCGCAAAGACCGTGAGTTTCATGATGGAGACCAAGCATGAGGCCGGAGCGCTCTACCATGTGCTCGGTGCCTTATACGAGGAGGGCATTAATCTGCAGCGCCTCGCGGCGCGCCCCGTGCCGGAAATCAGCTGGGCCTACCGCTTCTTTTTGGACTGCGCGGGCAGTCTCGATGACGCGGCGGTGCAGCGGGGCTTACGAGAAGTGGAGCGCCTCAGCACGAACCTTCGCATTCTGGGTTGCTTCTAGGAGGAACTATGGCGTTAAAACGCTTTGCTTCAATCGATGTGGGTTCATTCGAAATTGAACTCGGAATCTATGAACTCGGCGGCGCGGGCGGCATACGCTTGGTGGACAATCTCCGCCATGTGATTGCGCTCGGCTCGGACAGCTACCGGGACGGCGAGATCAGCTTTCCGCTCGTGCAGGAGCTGATTGCGGTCTTAAAGGACTTTACGCGCATCGTTGCGGAGTACCGCTGCACGGCCTACCGCGCGATTGCGACTTCCGCCCTGCGGGAGGCGACCAACAGCGCCATTGTGCTGGATCAGATTAAGACCCGCACCGGGCTTGATGTGCAGATACTTTCGAACGCCGAGCAGCGCATGCTCATCTTGAAAGCACTGGCTGCGAGCGGCGAGCGCTTTGAGACCCTCGTGCAAGAGGGCGCGGCGGTCGTCGAAGTGGGCTTCGGCTCCATGCAGGTGAGCCTCTATGAGGCGGGGAAGATGCGGAGCACCCAGAACCTGCGTCTCGGTGCACTGAGACTCCGCGACACCCTGCAGCAGCTCAATTCCGCGCGGGATGACAGAGAGCACATACTTCAGGAGACTGTGGCGCACGAGCTGGATATCTATGAGAACCTGCACCTCTGCGGTCGCAAGGTGAAAAATATGATTGCAATCGGCGACCCGATTCGCGTGCTCTATGACAAAATCATGCGGGCGCAGAACAGGAAGCCCGAGGCCGAGGCCTTTTCGGACAAGCGGCGGGTGGAAGAGCTCTACCGCTATGTGGTGGAACGCACCGATGCGGAGCTTGAGGAGACCCTGGACATTAACCCGGCGGCAACCGGTGTTCTGCTCCCGGCGGCGGTGCTCTATCAGCGCATGGCGGAGACTGTGGGAGCCGAGAAGGTTTGGTTCCCGGGAACGCGGCTCATTGACGGACTCGCCGCGGAGTATGCGGTCGCGAATTCTCTCATGCGTCGCGGACACGACTTTGATGCGGACATACTGGCGGCCGTGCAGGAAATCGCGGCGCGTTACGGCGAGGGCACGGTGCACCGCGCCTACACCGTAAAAACCGCGCTTCAAATTTTCGATGCGCTCAAAAAAGCGCAGGGCTTTACGGCGCGGGATCGCATCCTTCTCGAAATCGGCGCGACCCTGCACCACTGCGGCCGCTATCTCAACATGGGAAACGCGAGCGGCTCGAGTGCGGACATCATACGCGCGACCGAAATCGTGGGGCTCTCGAAGGAAGAGCACGCCCTGATTGTACAGATTTTACGGAACGAGGAAGAGGTCTTCGGGCGCAGAGAGGTGCCGCTCAAGGCGGCCAAGTTCGCGGCGGTGATACGGCTCGCGAGTGCGCTGGATCGCTCGGCAAAACAGAAGGCGGGTGAGTATCGCGTGCGGCTCAAAGAGGAAGGAACCCTCCTCTTTACGACAGCCTACGGCGGCGATATGACATT
>CAUVLB010000010.1:0-10498 GCA_963552595.1 uncultured Stomatobaculum sp.
AAAACTGTATTTTTATTACAAACAGAAAAAGGCAGGGGAGAACTTTCCCCCTGCCTCTCATTCTGACTGTTTACTGCTCGTCCTGCGGTGCAGCGTCCTCGTAGACAACCTCATCGCCCTGCATGTTCTCAAGTGCCTTCATGCTGAGGGAGATCTTTCTGTCGTCTGCATTGAACTCGACAATCTCTGCCTCGATCTCATCGCCGATCTCAAGGACATCCGACGGCTTGTCGATGTGCTTTCTTGCAATCTGGGAGACGTGAAGCAGTGCATCCACGCCCGGCTCCAGCTCGATGAACGCGCCGAAATCGGTCATGCGTGCAACACGGCCTCTGACAACATTGCCCTGTGCGTACTTCTCCGCCGCATCGATCCACGGATTCTGATCCGGGAACTTTAAGCTGAGCGCAATCTTCGTGCCGGAAATCTCCTTGATGAAGACTCTGACGCGGTCGCCGGACTTAAGAACCTTCTTCGGGTTCTCGATTCTGCCCCAGCTCATCTCAGAGATGTGCAGGAGGCCGTCTGCGCCGCCAAGGTCCACGAATGCACCGAAGTTGGTTACGTTCTTAACCGTACCCTCGACCACATCGCCGACCTGGATGCGAGAAAAGAGCTCCTTCTGCATCTCAGCCTTCGCAGCCTGCATGAGCTGCTTGCGATCGCCGATGATTCTTCTTCTGCGCGGATTGAACTCGGTGATGACGAACTCAATCTCCTGATCTGCATACTTATTCAAATCTCTCTCATAAGAATCCGAAACCAGGCTCGCCGGAATGAACACGCGTGCCTCGTCAACCAGCACGCTCAGTCCGCCGTTCAGGACCTGGACAACCTTCGCCTTCAAAACCTCATGGTTGTTGAACGCCTCTTCCAGACGCTTGTTGCCTCTGTCCGCCGCGAGTCTGCGATACGAGAGGGAAACCTGGCCGTCGCCGTCATTGACCTTCATGACCTTTGCTTCCAGCTCGTCACCAATCTGCACGACAGTCCGGAGGTCGAGGCTGTTATTGTTCGTGTACTCGTTTCTGGTGATGACGCCGTCCGACTTATAGCCGATGTTCAGGATGATCTGATCCTCCTTCACATCCAGTACTGTTCCCGATACAACTTCTCCCGTGTGAATCGTCTTAAAAGACTCATTCAACATCTGTTCAAAACTCTGCTCTGACAATGGCTTGAACCTCCTCAATGATATGTTTGGGGGTGGATGCCCCCGCTGTAATACCAATTCGCTGAAAGGGCGCCAAAAGCTCAGGATCTAGTTCTCTCGCGGTCCGGACGTAAAACGTATTCGGACAAACTGCGGAACAGATTTCCACAAGTTTTCTCGTATTGGAACTGTTTTCCCCTCCGATCACGATCATAGCATCGACTTCGGAAGCAATTTTTTTAGCCTCCGCCTGTCTTTCCTGCGTCGCGTTGCAAATCGTATTAAAACAAGCTATATCATAACCTAACTCTCTGATTTTATCAACCAGCATTTTAAACTTTGCAAGTTGAAACGTTGTCTGGGACACGACGGACAAGGCTGTCTCCTTCGGAATTTCGAGGGCCATGAGTTCTTCTTCGCTCTGAATCACCTCGGTATCTCCCCTGCCCCAGGCGCGTATGCCCTGCACTTCGGGGTGTTTCGGGTCCCCTACAATCAGCACCCTGCGCCCCTTTCGGTTTTCCGCTTCAACAATTTTATGGATTTTGTTTACAAAAGGACAGGCCGTATCCACGATGCGCAGTTTCTTCTCCTCGCAGAGTCGGTAGACCTCCGGCCCCACGCCGTGCGAGCGGAGGATAATCGTGCCCGCATGCTCCGGGAGGGCGCTCACCTTCGCCGCGGCATCGGCGTCCTCAAAGACAACCACACCCTTTTCGGTGAGATCCCGCACCACCTCCTCGTTGTGGATGATGGCGCCGTAGCTGTAAACCGTGTCTTTGCTCTCCTCCGCCTCGCGGTACACCGTTTCGACCGCCTTCTTGACGCCGAAACAAAAGCCCGCGCTCGAGGCGAGTATCACTTCTCTCTTCCGCCGCTCCGTCACTCTGCTTCCTTCTCTCTGACCAGCGCAAGGATGCGCTGCCGCACTTCCGCAATGTTCAGTTCCGAGCTGTCGAGGAGGTAGGCATCCTCCGCCTGCCGAAGCGGTGCGACCGCGCGGTTCTTATCCTGCTCATCGCGCGCCGCAATGTCACGCTTCACTTCCTCGAAATCCGCCTCTATGCCCTTCCCTCTGAGTTCCTCCGTGCGGCGCTTGGCACGCACTTCGACGCTCGCGGTCAAAAAGACCTTGGCAAGCGCATTCGGCAAGACCACCGTACCTATGTCCCTGCCGTCCATGACGACAGGCTCCCGCGCGGCAATTTCTCGCTCAATCACCAAAACCCGCTGCCGAACGGCATCTTCGCGCGCAAATGCACTCGCCGCCTTGCCGATTTCCTCGCGGCGTATCTCAGCGCTCACATCGCGCCCATCGACAAAAACATGCTGCTCGCCGTCCGCAATGCTTAGGTCAAGCCGAAGCGCCGGCGCAGCCGCCGCTATCGCAGCGCTGTCCTCGGGGGAAATTCCCTGTTCGAGCAGTGAAAGCGCCGCCGCCCGGAACAGCGCCCCGGTGTCCACATAGATCCAGCCGAGTTCCCGGCTCACCGCCCGCGCAATCGTGGATTTTCCGGCGCCTGCCGGTCCGTCGATTGCAAGTGCCTTTATTTTTTCCATCTCTTCCTCCCGCTCATTCTGCCTTTGGCTCTGCTGCGCTTCGTCCCGCGAGGGCACCGGTTGACCAGGCAATCTGCAGGTTAAAGCCACCGGTCATCGCATCGAGATCCAAAAGCTCGCCCGCAAGGTAGAGCCCCTTTGCCGTCTTACTCTCCATGGTATTCGGCGAGACCGCGCGCACCGCTACCCCGCCCTTGGTCACGACCGCCTCGTTGTAGCCGCGAAGACCGGTTGCCGTAAAACAGAGTCCCTTGGTCGCTTGGCGAAGCTTGGCGCGCTCCGCCTTTGTGATATCCCTCACCTTTTTCTCACCGGAGATACCGCTCTGCCGCAGCACTTCCGGAATGAGGCTCTGCGGAAAGAGCGACGGCAGTATATTTTTTAGGCTCTTATTTTTGTTTTCGTCGAACTCACGCAGCAGTCTCTGCTCCAGCTGCTCTTCCGTGAGCGCAGGCTTTAGGTCAATGCGAAGCTCTAACTCCTTTTTTGTTCGAAGCAGAGGACCCGCAAGGGCGCTCGCCGAGAGCAATAAGGGGCCGCTCATGCCGAAGTGGGTAAAGAGTGCCTCGCCGAACCCCTCGTAGACCTTTTTCTTTCCGTCCTTCAGCGTGATTGTGACATTCTTTAACGAGAGTCCCTGCATCGCGGCACAGCTCTCCTGCTCTTTTAGGAGTAGGGGCACCAGAGAAGGGCAGCGCTCCGTGAGCGCCATGCCCGCGGACTCCGCAAAGCGGTAGCCGTCGCCGGTCGAGCCGGTCGCAGGGTAAGAGAGTCCGCCGGTCGCGAGTATCACGGCGTCCGCTGGGAGCTTATCTCCGTTCGATAGCATGACTCCCGTCACCCTGCGCTCCTCTGCCTCACCGGAAAACAGCAACTCGCGGACTTCCGTGTTCAGGCGAACACGTACCCCCTTTGCCTGCATCTCCCGCTCCAGCGCGCGTATCACATCCGACGCATGATCGCTGACCGGAAATACGCGCTCGCCTCTCTCAATCTTCAGCGCACAGCCGGCGCGCTCAAAGAAGCGCATCACGTCTTCGTTTGTCAAGGCTCGGAAGGCACTGTAGAGAAAGCGCGGGTTGCTCACAACCTGCGCTTGCACTTCCCGCATGGGCGCTGCATTTGTCAAATTGCAACGCCCCTTGCCGGTGATATAGATTTTTTTTCCAAGCTTCTCATTCTTTTCGAGCAGCGTGACCGAAGCCCCCGCTTCGGCAGCGGCTACCGCCGCCATCATGCCGGCGGCGCCGCCGCCCACCACAATGATTTCTCTCATCTTTTAACTCAAATCTGCGTCAACACAAAAATCGTGTAGATTGCGCGAATCGCATTTTCAAAGTCGCGGCTCTTGACACCGATGATGATATTGAACTCGGAGGAGCCCTGATCGATCATCTTCACATTGATGTGCTCGTGCGTGAGCGCCGCAAAGACGCGCGCCGCCGTGCCGCGCTGGTCCTTCATGCCTCTGCCGACCACCGCAATCAGCGCGAGGTCGTCCTCTAAAATAATCTGATCCGGATGCACCGCGCGGTGAATGCCGGTCATGATTCTCTGCTCGTGATCCAAGAACTCGGACTGGTGCACGACAATGGTCATCGAGTCGATGCCGGAGGGCATGTGCTCAAGGCTGATCTCATTGTCCTCAAAGACCTGCAGCACCTTGCGGCAGAAGCCGATCTCCGAGTTCATCATGTCCTTGTCGACCGTAATCGAGCAAAAGCCCTTCTTACCCGCAATGCCGGTGATGGTGTAGCGCGGCTTTCTGCAGGTGGAACTCACAATCATGGTGCCGCTGTCCTCCGGGCGGTTGGTATTCCGGATGTTGATCGGAATGCCCTCCTTCCGCACCGGGAAGATTGCGTCCTCGTGCATGACACCCGCGCCCATATAGGAGAGCTCGCGGAGCTCCTGGTAGGTGATGGTCTCAATGACGGCCGGGTTTTCGACAATGTGCGGGTCCGCGCAGAGAAAGCCCGAGACATCCGTCCAGTTCTCATAGAGATCTGCGTGGATGGCACCCGCAATCACGGAACCCGTGACATCCGAACCGCCGCGGCTAAAGGTCGCAATGCTGCCGTCCTGCTTGCTGCCGTAGAAGCCCGGGACAACCGCGCAGTCATATCCGGCGAGCTTTTCCGCAACCTTGCGCTCCGTGGTCTCCGCATCAAAACTGCCGTCGTTGTGGAAGAGTATCATATCCGCCGGATCCACAAAGGGGAAGCCAAGGTAAGCCGCCATCACATGTCCGTTCAGATATTCTCCGCGGCTCGCGGCATATTCTCTGCCGCGGTGCGCGCGAAAATTCTTCTCAAGCTCGTCAAATTCCGCAGCGAGATCCAGGTCCAGCGAAAGTCCGTCGATGATTTCCTGATAGCGCCCCTTGATTTCCTTAAGGGTCTCCTGAAAGAGCGCCTCATCTTCCGTGCTGTCGTAGAGCTGATAGAGAAGGTCGGTCACCTTCGTGTCATTGCCGAAACGCTTGCCCGGCGCGCTCGGCACGACATAACGCCGCGCCGCATCGCTCCGGATAATCTCGCCGACCTTCTTAAACTGCTCCGCGCTTGCGAGGGAACTACCGCCAAATTTTACTACCTTTTTCATGCACTCCTACTCTCCTTACTGATTTGTTTCTTTTGGGATGGAGAGCTCACCCGCGAAAATACGCTACGCCTGCGGCAAAGATGCCGAGATCCTGGCGGAGCGGAATATTCTTGTTAATGTGTTCTCCGATTCTCTCCGGATGCGCCATCTTACCGAAGACGCGTCCGTCCTGACTGGTAATACCTTCGATTGCCGCGTACGAGCCGTTCGGGGTCCAGAGCTCGTCGGTCGAAACTCTGCCCTCGAGATCGCAGTACTGCGTCGCGACCTGCCCTGCCCGGAACAAGGCCTCGATGGTCTCCGCCGGTGCAACAAAGCGTCCCTCACCGTGCGAAATCGGGTTCGCGTACACACCGCCGAGCTCCGCGTTTTTAAGCCACGGCGACTTGTCCGAGACAACCTTGAGTGTGACCATGCGGCTCAAATGTCTGCCGATACGGTTCATCGCAAGGGTCGGCGCATCCGGCGCCTGCTCCTTGATGCCCGCATCCGGCAAGAGTCCGAGCTTAATCAGCGCCTGGAAGCCGTTGCAGATGCCCAGCACCAGACCGTCGCGCTCGTTTAAGAGCTTTAAGAGCTCCTCTTTCACCACCTCGTTCCGGAAGACCTGTGCAAAGAACTTTGCGGAGCCGTCCGGCTCATCGCCCGCCGAGAAGCCGCCCGGGAACATCACAATCTGTGCGTTCCGAATTTCATTCCGATACGCCTCGACCGAGGAAGCAATGTCCTCCGCCGTCAGGTTGCGGAAGATGGGGGCGTTCACCAGAGCACCCGCCGCCTCAAAGACACGCACCGAGTCATAGTCGCAGTTCGTGCCCGGGAAGACCGGGATAAAGACGCGCGGCGTGCCTATCTTATGGCTGCAGACCGCAATGCTCTCCGCACGGAAGAGCGGGCGCTCCAAAATTTCGCCGCCCTCGGTGACGCGGGTCGGGAAGACCTCTTCGAGGGTCTTACTCCAGGCCGCCTCCGCTTCCGCAAGCGAAATCGCAATGCCGCGGTAGGAAAGCACGGGTTCCGCCGTCACCTCACCGAAGCGCTCCGTGCGGCAGGACAGGGCATCCGCCGCATCTGCCGTCACTTCGAGCAGGAGATTGCACCAGCCCGGGGCAAAGAGGGTCTCTTCCGAGACGCTCTCATCCAGCTTCACACCGAGGCCGTTTCCGAATGCCATCTTTGCGACAGCCTCCGCCGCGCCGTGGCGCTCCAAGACATAGGCACTCACCACGCGCTTTGCCTTGATATCTTCCGTGAGGGCGCGGTACTGCGCCTTCAAATCCTCATAGTCCGGCAAGAGCTCGCTGTCGCGCTTCACCGTGAGCAGCACAAGGCGATTGCCCGCCGCCTTGAGTTCGGGCGTGATGATATCCTGTACCGAGGCCACATCGACCGCGAAACTCACCAGAGTCGGCGGCACATCGATTTCGTTGAAGGTGCCGGACATCGAGTCCTTACCGCCGATCGAAGCGAGCCCGAGCTCAAGTTGCGCCTCATAGGCACCGAGCAGAGCCGCAAAGGGCTGCGACCATCTCTCCGGCTTGTTGTCATCCATGCGGCGGAAGAATTCCTGGAAGGTCAGGTGAATCTTGTCAATATCGCCGCCCGCCGCCGCGACCTTTGCGACCGAATCGCAGACCGCGTAGACAGCGCCGTGATAGGGACTCCAGCTCGAGAGATAGGGATCGAAGCCGTAGCTCATGACGGTCGCCGCATCGGTCTTGCCGCGAAGCAGCGGAATTTTTGCAATCATACTCTGGGTCTCGGTCAGCTGATGCTTGCCGCCGTAGGGCATGGTGACCGTGCCTGCGCCGATCGAGGCGTCGAACATCTCGACCAAGCCCTTCTGCGAGCAGACATTCAAATCGCCGAGAACTGTAAGCCACTTCTCCTTGACATCGCCGCCTGCCGCATAGCCGAAGGGGTTCTCGCTCCGCTTCGGCAGTTCCACTTCGACTTCCGCCGTCAAGTGCGCGCCGTTCGTGTCGAGGAAGGCGCGGGACAGGTTTACAATGTCCTTGCCTCTCCAGGTAAGCACAAGGCGCGGCTCTGCCGTGACCACGGCGACCGGTGTCGCCTCAAGATTCTCTTCGCGCGCATAGCCGAGGAAGGTCTCCACATCCTTCGGGTCGATTACGCAGGCCATGCGCTCCTGCGACTCGGAGATGGCAATCTCCGTGCCGTCGAGACCCGCGTACTTGAGCGGTACCTTGTCGAGCTCAACCTTAAGACCGGGCGCAAGCTCACCGATTGCGACCGCGACACCGCCTGCGCCGAAGTCGTTGCACTTCTTGATTAAGAGGCTCACCTCCGGGCGGCGGAACATGTGCTGAATTTTACGCTCGGTCGGCGCGTTGCCCTTCTGAACCTCGGCGCCGCAGCTCTCAATCGAAGCTGTCGTATGAATCTTTGAGGAGCCGGTCGCACCGCCGATGCCGTCACGTCCGGTTCTGCCGCCGAGGAGAACAATCACATCGCCCGGGTCGGAACTCATGCGCACCACATTCTTTCTGGGTGCCGCCGCGATCACCGCGCCGAGCTCCATGCGCTTTGCGACATAGTCCGGGTGATAAATCTCCTTCACATAACCGGTCGCGAGACCAATCTGATTGCCGTAGGAAGAATAGCCGTGCGCCGCCTCCGTGACGAGCTTACGCTGCGGGAGCTTGCCCGGCAGGGTCTCGGCGAGCGGGCGGGTCGGATCCGCCGCGCCGGTAATGCGCATGGCCTGATAGACATAGGTTCTGCCGGAGAGCGGGTCGCGGATGGCACCGCCGAGGCAGGTTGCCGCGCCGCCAAAGGGCTCAATCTCCGTCGGGTGGTTGTGGGTCTCGTTCTTAAAGTTGACGAGCCATTCCTCCTCCTTGCCGTCGACCGTGATCGGCACGACAACGGAGCAGGCATTGATTTCATCCGTCTCCTCCTGATCCGTGAGCTTGCCGTCCCGCTTTAAGCGGCGCATGCCCATGAGGGCAAGGTCCATGAGGCAGATGAACTTATCGCTTCTTCCGCCGAGCAAATCCTCGTGGTCGCGGAGATAGCGCTCATAGGTCTTTGTGAGACGCTCGCGGAAGTCTCCGTCGAGGAAACTGATTTTCGTGAGCTCGGTCTGGAAGGTCGTGTGACGGCAGTGGTCGGACCAGTAGGTGTCCAGTACACGGATTTCGGTCACCGTCGGATTTCTCTTCTCGCTCTCAAAGTAGCGGCGAATCTCCAAGAAGTCCTCATAGGTCATTGCGAGACCGAAGGAGGCGTAGAGTTCGCGGAACTCGCTTTCCGGCATGTCAATGAAGCCCTCGACGGTCTTCACATCTTCCGGCGCGGGGAAGCTAAGGCTCAGGGTCGCGGGCTTCTCTTCCGCGCACTCTCTGGAATCCACGGGATTAATACAGAAATTCTTGATGGCAGCGAGTTCTCGCTCGCTAAGCTTGCCCGAGAGCACATAGCTCGTCGCGGTGCGAATCAGCACCTCTGCGTCCTTGTCAATCAGACGGACACACTGCTCCGCGGAGTCCGCGCGCTGGTCGAACTGACCCGGCAGATACTCTGCGGAGAAGACAAAATCTCCGCTCTCGCGGGGAAAATCCTCCTCATACAGCAAATCGAGCGGCGGCTCGGAGAAAATGGTGCCGCGCGCCTTCGCATAGGTAGCGTCCTCGATATTCTCGATATCGTAGCGCACCAGAACGCGCACGCGTTCGATGCCGGAAATGCCGAGATAGGTCTTAATGTCCTCAAAAAGCTCTCCGGCGCGCACTGCATATTCCGGTTTCTTCTCCACATAGATCCTTCTAACGCTCATAGTCTCTCCTTCCGGCTTTCACCTGAGTCACTCCAGTGCCTGCATACTCATCGCAAGAAGACGCTGTACCTCATCGATCGGGATGCCGAGGCGAATGGCAAGGTCCTCGGGACTCGTCTCTCGGCCGAGCTCCGATGCGAGTTCACTCGCAAGCTCACTCATCGCATTCAGACGCTCCGCAAGCGTCCGCTCCTCCGCATCGCTTCGACTTTCCTCCTGTACGGCCTCCGCAAGCGCGGTACGTACGTTCCGCTTTATGGTATCACGAAGTACAGCGCTTTCCAACGTTTTTTCGTCACAGAGCGTTGCGGTCAGCGCAAGGTTCGCGACACCGATTAACTCCCCGACATCCATTTTGCCGAGAAAGGGGCGTATCTCCTCGAGCGCTGTCCCGAGATAACCCTCGGTAAGACGCTTTCTGGCAGGCACATCCTCCCGTTTTGCGCGAAGCTGTTCAAGTAGCCTTGCCTCCTCTTCCGCTTTGAGTTCGGGAATCTGCTTTAAATCCTCTAAGTACAGGGCAAGCACATCTTCACGCTGCCCTTCCTCACGTTCCGCCTTATCGCACTCCGCTTCTTCCCGAAGTGTCTCGTCTTCTCTCCCGTCCGAAAGTTGACCCGCTCTTCTCATATCTGCCTCCTTACAATTCGGCGATTACCAGTCCCATTGCCCGGAGCCGCTCCGCAGCGCTCCTGTCCCAGAGCTGCTCGAGCGCCTTGTCTCCGGGGAACACTTTGACGCTCACCCCGCTCACAATGCGCAGTATCTTCTCTTCGTAATTCAAATTCATATAGAATCCGCTCACATCCTCCGGCCTGAGCTTACTGCCGCTCTCCGTGAGAAAAGAAGCGCCCTCGGTGCGGTCCAAACGCAGCACCGCGCGAAACGCACGCGGCGCACGCTTGCCGCGTATCGCCTGAAAGGCCAAGGCCTTCACCTCGCCCCAGCGAACAAAGTCTTCTACCTCCCTGCTCTGCCTCTCCTCTTCGCTGTACCAGTCCTTTGCCACCTTGCCGTCAAGCACAAGCGAAAACGCCGTCTGAAAACTCGCCTCCACGATCAGGAAGCGGTCAAAGCTGTCTCCTCGAAACAGAGCCTCGGTGAAGGCTCTGAGTTCCTCTGCCTTATACGCCTTCATAGCGAAGCGCCTCCCGCACTGCCGTGAAAAAGTTGCCGCCGCTGTAGCTCTTTCCGACCGCTGCCTCTACGCTGTCCCAGAGCCCCTCGTTCTCGGCGAAGGGATGGGATGCGAGATAGCGTTCATAGGCCTCTCGCACCAAATTTTGCAGTCTCTCGTCCTGCAACTTCTTTCTGCGCTTCGCTGTCTCCTCGGTGTCGTAGCTCTCGGTGCACTTGAATACATAATACTTTCCGTCCAGTCC
>CAUVLB010000011.1:0-10352 GCA_963552595.1 uncultured Stomatobaculum sp.
ACACGCCATATTAATATACGCCCGGTTTAACTGTTTGTCAAGCGAGCTCAGAAATCCGAACTCTCATCCGTGAGCGCATCTATCGCCTGTTCGACCTCCGCGCTGAGCCCCTCCCCCGGGAGTCTCTCATCGATTTCATCGCGGATGTCAAGCACTGCCGGATCCTCATCCGAGATGCCCTCAACTGCTTCCTCGGGGCGGATATCGGTGTCGAGCTTCACGTTGCGGTAGCGGCGCATACCGGTTCCGGCCGGAATCAGCTTGCCGATGATGACATTCTCCTTGAGGCCGATCAGGTGATCGGTCTTTCCGCTGATAGCCGCCTCGGTGAGCACCTTCGTGGTCTCCTGGAAGGACGCCGCGGAGAAGAAGGAATCCGTTGCAAGCGAAGCCTTCGTGATACCAAGCATAATCTGCTTGCCCTCAGCCGGTGCCTTGCCCTCGGCAAGGAGCTTCTCGTTCATCGCGTTGAACTCGAGCACGTCCATGTTGATGCCCGGCAGAATCTCGGCGTCACCCGCCTCTTCCACGTGAATCTTCTTCAGCATCTGGCGGACAATGACCTCGATGTGCTTATCGTTGATCTCAACACCCTGCAGGCGGTACACGCGCTGCACCTCGCGGAGCATGTAGTCCTGTACGGCACGGACACCCTTGATTTTCAGGACATCGTGCGGGTTCAAGGAACCGCTCGTCAGCTCATCGCCGGCCTCAAGTCTCTGGCCGTCCGAAACCACAATGTGGGAGCTGTAGGGAATGAGGTAGGTCTTCGAGTTGCCGTCCTCCGGATTGGTGACGATAATCTCGCGCTTCTTCTTCGTGTCGCGGAACTCGACCACACCCGGAATCTCGGTGATGATCGCGAGACCCTTCGGCTTTCTCGCCTCGAAGAGCTCCTCGACACGGGGAAGACCCTGGGTGATATCGCCGCCTGCGACACCGCCGGTATGGAAGGTTCTCATGGTGAGCTGCGTACCCGGCTCACCGATCGACTGTGCCGCGATGATACCGACTGCCTCGCCGACCTGCACCGCCTGTCCGGTCGCCATGTTGGCGCCGTAGCACTTTGCGCAAATGCCGTTCATGCACTTACAGGTGAGTATCGTGCGGATCTTGACCGTAGTTCTGCCCGTCTTCTCGAGAACGCGCATCACAGCCTCGGCGCGCTTCGGCGTAACCATGCGGTTTGCCTTGACCACAACTTCGCCCGTATCCGGATCCACAATGTCCTCGGCGATGTAGCGACCGGTGATTCTGTCCTGCAGCGCCTCGATGACCTCCTTGCCGTCCATGAAGGCCTTGATCTCCATGTTCGGGATTTCCTTGCCCTCGGAGCAGTCCACCTCGCGGACAATGAGATCCTGGGAGACGTCGACCAGACGTCTGGTCAAGTAACCCGAGTCTGCCGTACGGAGAGCCGTATCCGAAAGTCCCTTTCTCGCGCCGTGCGCGGAGATAAAGTACTCCAGAACGTCCAGACCCTCACGGAAGTTACTCGTAATCGGAAGTTCGATCGCATGTCCCGTCGTATCCGCCATGAGTCCGCGCATGCCGGCGAGCTGCTTAATCTGCTTATCGGAACCGCGGGCTCCGGAGTCAGCCATCATGAAGATGTTGTTGTACTGGTCGAGACCCTCGAGCAGATCCTTGGTGAGCTGCTTATCCGTCTCCTGCCAGGTCTTGATGACTTCCTTATAGCGCTCCTCGTCGGTCGAGAGACCGCGGCGGTAGTTCTTGCTGATTTCCTCGACCTGCGCCTGCGCTCTCGCAATGAGACCCTTCTTGGTCTCCGGCACGGTCATATCCGAAATCGAAACGGTCATGCCCGCAATCGTCGAGTACTTGTAGCCTATGGCCTTGATATCGTCCAGCACCTCTGCCGTGCGGGAGAGGCCGTGCACGTTGATGACTTTCTCGAGAATCTGCTTGCACTGCTTCTTCTTGACCAGGAAGTCAATCTCGGGCTTCAGCTCGTTTTCCGGCTTGGAGCGATCCACAAAGCCGAGGTCCTGCGGAATGATCTCGTTGAAGAGAATGCGTCCCGCGGAAGTCTCCTGAATTTCCGAGCGCAACTTGCCGTCCGAGCACTTCTTCGTGAAACGAACCTTAATCTTGGTCTGCAGCGTAATCTCGTGGTTTGCATACGCGAGCAGCGCCTCGTTCGGGCTCTTGAAGCACATGCCCTCACCCTTCGCGCCGTCGCGCTGCTGGGTCAGGTAGTAGATGCCGAGAACCATATCCTGGGACGGAACCGCGACCGGTCCGCCGTCCGAAGGCTTCAAGAGGTTATTCGGCGAGAGCATGAGGAAGCGGCACTCCGACTGCGCCTCGACCGAGAGCGGCAGGTGGACTGCCATCTGGTCGCCGTCAAAGTCCGCGTTGAATGCGGTACAAACGAGCGGATGAAGCTTGATTGCCTTACCCTCGACCAGAATTGGCTCAAAGGCCTGGATGCCGAGGCGGTGCAGGGTAGGTGCGCGGTTCAACATGACCGGGTGCTCCTTGATGACTTCCTCGAGGACATCCCAGACCGCAGTCTCCATGCGCTCCACCATCTTCTTAGCGCTCTTTACATTGTGTGCGGTGCCGTTCTCGACCAGCTCCTTCATGACGAAGGGCTTGAAGAGTTCGATTGCCATCTCCTTCGGGAGACCGCACTGGTAAATCTTTAACTCCGGTCCGACCACGATAACCGAACGGCCCGAGTAGTCGACGCGCTTTCCGAGCAGGTTCTGACGGAAACGTCCCTGCTTACCCTTCAGCATGTCGGAGAGCGACTTTAAGGCGCGGTTTCCGGGTCCCGTGACCGGGCGGCCTCTTCTGCCGTTATCGATCAGGGCGTCGACCGCCTCCTGCAACATGCGCTTCTCGTTGCGGACGATGATATCCGGTGCGCCGAGGGTCAAGAGGCGCGCAAGACGGTTGTTGCGGTTGATGATACGGCGATAAAGATCGTTCAAATCGCTCGTCGCGAAACGACCGCCGTCGAGCTGCACCATGGGGCGGATGTCCGGCGGAATGACTGGCACAACGGTGAGTATCATCCACTCCGGGCGGTTGCCCGACTTCCGGAAGGATTCCACGACTTCGAGGCGCTTGATGAGCTTGGCGCGCTTCTGACCCGAAGCGCTCTCCAGCTCTTCCTGCATCTCTGCGGATTCCTTCTCGAGATCGATGTTCTGCAAGAGCTCGAGCACAGCCTCCGCGCCCATGCCCGCACGGAAGGCATCGTAACCGTACTGCTCCTCCGCCTCGCGGTACTCCTTCTCGGAGAGAATCTGCTTATAAGAGAGCGCGGTGTCGCCGCCGTCCAGAACCACATAGGAAGCAAAGTAGAGAATCTTCTCCAAAATGCGCGGAGAGAGATCCAGGATGAGTCCCATGCGGCTCGGAATGCCCTTGAAGTACCAGATGTGGGAGACAGGCGCAGCGAGGGAGATGTGTCCCATGCGCTCTCTGCGCACGGAAGCCTTGGTCACCTCAACGCCGCAGCGGTCGCAGACCACACCCTTATAACGAATTTTCTTGTATTTTCCGCAGTGGCACTCCCAGTCCTTGCTCGGCCCGAAAATGCGCTCGCAGAACAATCCATCCTTCTCCGGCTTAAGGGTTCTGTAGTTGATGGTCTCCGGCTTTTTGACCTCGCCGTGCGACCACTCCAGAATCTTCTCCGGAGACGCAAGCCCAATGCGGATGGCGTCAAACGTAATCGGCTCGTAACTTGTTGTTGTTTCAGGCATTCAGTACAGCCTCCTTCTTCCTTGAAACTGTGAAGCGCGCTTACGCTTCGCCCTGTGTGTCGTCTTCCTCTGCTTCTTCTCCGACGTTCACAAGTTCGCCGTCCTTAAACTCCTGGGTCGAATAGCCCGCTTCCGCAAGGCCATCCTCGTCACGGTACCGCCTGGAATCGCCCTCGAGAATGGAGCGCATGCTCACATTTTCCTCGTCGACATTTTCTTTCAGTTCCACTTCTTCGCCATCTTCGCGGAGCACTCTCACATCGAGACCCAGCGCCTGCAGCTCGCGGAGCAAGACCTTGAAGGATTCCGGCACACCTGCCTGCGGAATGTTCTGGCCCTTGATGATGGCCTCGTAGGTCTTGACACGTCCCACGACATCGTCCGACTTGAAGGTCAGAATCTCCTGCAGGGTGTAGGCAGCGCCGTACGCCTCGAGTGCCCAGACCTCCATCTCTCCGAAACGCTGTCCGCCGAACTGCGCCTTACCGCCGAGCGGCTGCTGCGTGACCATCGCATAGGGGCCGGTGGAACGCGCGTGGATCTTATCGTCAACCAGATGGTGAAGTTTCAAGTAGTGCATGAAGCCTATGGTCGTCTCGCCCTCGAAGGGTTCGCCGGTGCGCCCGTCACGGAGCTGCACCTTTCCGTTTCTCTGGATCGGAACTCCCTTCCACTCCTCGCGGTGATCGAGGTTCTCCTCGAGATACGCCATGACCTCGGGATTCAGAACCTCACCGTACTTCGCCTTGAAGTCCTCAAAGCTGCCGTTTGCGTAGTCGTTCGCCATCTCGAGCATGTCCATGATGTCGTTCTCGTCCGCGCCGTCAAAGACCGGGGAACTCACATTGAAGCCGAGCACCTTAGCCGCGAGCGAGAAGTGAATCTCCTTGACCTGGCCGATGTTCATACGCGACGGAACGCCGAGCGGGTTCAGCACGATATCCAGCGGGCGGCCGTTCGGCAGGAAGGGCATGTCCTCCACCGGGAGCACACGCGACACGACACCCTTGTTGCCGTGGCGTCCTGCCATCTTGTCGCCGACCGAAATTTTTCTCTTCTGCGCGATGTAAATGCGGACATTCTGATTGACGCCCGGAGAGAGCTCATCGCCGTTCTCTCTCGTGAAGACGCGCGCCTCCACAACGGTGCCGTAAGCGCCGTGCGGAACCTTGAGCGAGGTGTCTCTGACCTCTCGCGCCTTCTCGCCGAAGATTGCGCGGAGCAATCTCTCCTCCGCCGTCAGCTCGGTCTCGCCCTTCGGCGTCACCTTGCCGACCAGAATGTCTCCGGCGCGCACCTCCGCACCGATGCGGATGATGCCGTTCTCGTCGAGATCCTTCAGCGCGTCGTCGCCGACACCCGGGACATCACGCGTGATTTCCTCCGCGCCGAGCTTCGTATCGCGCGATGCGCACTCATACTCCTCGATGTGAATCGAGGTGAAGACGTCGTTCTGTACGAGGCGCTCGGAAAGAAGTACTGCGTCCTCGTAGTTATACCCCTCCCAGGTCATGAAACCGATCAGCGGATTCTTGCCAAGACCGATCTCGCCGTCGTGGGTCGAAGGACCGTCCGCAATGACCTCGCCCTCTTCGACGTGGTCGCCCGCGTTCACGATGGGCTTCTGATTGTAGGAGTTCGACTGGTTCGAGCGCTGGAACTTCGTGAGTTTGTAGTGCTCGATTTCGCCGTTGTCGTCACGGCGTATCGTAATCTCGCTGCCCGAGCTCATCACAACGGTGCCCGCGTGGCGTGCGACCTGGCAAACACCGGAGTCGACCGCTGCCTTTGCCTCGATGCCGGTGCTCACGACCGGTGCATCCGTCAGCATGAGCGGAACCGCCTGACGCTGCATGTTCGAACCCATCAGCGCGCGGTTTGCGTCGTCATTCTGCAGGAAGGGGACCATGCTCGTCGCGACCGAGAAGACCATCTTCGGCGAGACGTCCATGAGGTCGATGAGACGCTTCTGGAAGGCCGAGGTCTCGTCCATGTAACGGCCGGAGACGTTGTTGTGAATGAAGTGTCCCTCTTCGTCGAGCGGCTCGTTTGCCTGCGCGACAAAGAATTCATCCTCCTCGTCCGCCGTGAGGTAAACGACATCGTCCGTGACGCGCGGATTCTTCGGATCCTCGGACTTATCGACCACGCGGTAGGGCGCCTCGATAAAGCCGTAGGGGTTGATGCGCGCATAGCTTGCGAGCGAGTTGATGAGACCGATGTTCGGACCCTCGGGGGTCTCAATCGGGCACATTCTGCCGTAGTGCGTGTAGTGGACGTCTCGAACCTCGAAGCCTGCGCGATCTCTCGAGAGACCGCCCGGGCCGAGGGCCGAGAGTCTTCTCTTGTGCGTGAGCTCCGAGAGCGGGTTGTTCTGATCCATGAACTGCGAGAGCTGGGAAGAACCGAAGAACTCCTTGACCGCCGCCGTGACCGGCTTGATGTTAATCAGGGACTGCGGCGTAATCTCGCTGATATCCTGGGTGGTCATGCGCTCTCTGACCACGCGCTCCATACGGGACAGACCGATGCGGTACTGGTTCTGCAAAAGCTCACCGACCGCGCGAATGCGGCGGTTGCCGAGATGGTCGATATCGTCCGTCGTGCCGACACCCTCTTCAATCTGCATGTTGTAGTTGATGGAGGCAAAGATATCTTCCCGCGTGATGTGCTTCGGAATCAGGCGATCCACATGGCGCTTCACGTACTTCTTGACGTCGACCTTGTTCTCCTCGGCCTCCTTCAGGATTTCCATAAGCGCCGGATAGTAGACCGGCTCCACAATGCCGTACTCGGTCGGATTCTCCATGTCGATATAGTTGCGAATATCGACCATGCGGTTCGAGAGCACCTTTAAGCGGCGCTCCTCCGAGCTCGTGCCCTTCACGATGACATAGGGAATACCCGCATCCTGAATTTCGGTCGCAAGCTCTCTCGTGAGTATCGTACCGCTTTCCGCGAGAATCTCACCGGTGTTCGGATCCACCGCAGCTTCCAAGAGCTCCTTGCCGACCACGCGGTTCTTTAAGTGGAGCTTCTTATTAAACTTATAGCGACCCACACGCGCCAGGTCGTAGCGGCGCGCGTCAAAGAACATGGATTCCAGGAGACCGCTTGCAGACTCCACCGAGAGCGGCTCGCCCGGACGAATCTTGCGGTAGAGTTCAAGAAGACCGTCCGAATAGTTGTCGGTCGAATCCTTCAGGAAGCTCGCCTCAAGCTTCGGCTCGTCGCCGAACATCTCCTTGATCTGCGCATTCGTGCCGAGGCCGAGCGCACGGAGCAGCACCGTGACCGGCACCTTTCTCGTTCTGTCGACACGCACGTTAAAGACATCGTTCGAGTCGGTCTCATACTCCAGCCAAGCGCCGCGATTCGGGATGACCTGGCAGAAGTAGCATTCTTTTCCGACTTTATCGTGCTCAATGGTATAATAAATGCCGGGGGAACGAACCAGCTGGCTTACGATGACGCGCTCTGCGCCGTTGATCACAAAGGAACCGGTGTCCGTCATGAGCGGCAAATCGCCCATGAACACCTCGTGCTCCTTGTGCTCATCTTTATCCTTATTATACAGCCGCACCTTGACCTTCATCGGGGCTGCATAGGTGGCATCCCGCTCCTTGCACTCCGCAATGCTGTACTTTGCCTCATCGCGGTAGAGCTGGAAATCCACAAAATCCAGACTGAGGTGTCCGGCAAAATCCTCAATGGGGAAAATATCGCGGAACACTTCCCGCAATCCCTCACCCAGGAACCAGTCGTACGAATCCTTCTGGATCTCTATGAGGTTTGGCATCTGCAAAACTTCCTTCTGGCGGGAGAAGCTCATGCGAATGCCTTTTCCGGCTTTAATCGGACGCATATTGCTTTTTTCCATATTACGTTTCACCCCTGTTTTTTGAAAGACCTTTGGTTACCCGGCGGATTAAGGCCTAAAGGGCATACTTCGCCCCATAGGCCTATGAGTCCACAATAGTGCAATCTTCACTTTAACATTTCCCCCATAGGCTGTCAAGCGATGTCTTGCGTATTTTTATTGATTCTGTTATAATCCCATAGCGTCCCTCTATTTTCGGGGAAGACGTAAATCCATAGTTAACGGGGGATTCCAGACAATGATACATACCGTAATCACGGTACTGCTCGTGCTCCTATCGATCGCGGCAGTCGCACTTGTCGTGATGTACTTTATCGGCAGGCGCTTACAGGAAAAGCAGGCGGCTTCTCAGCCGGCCTTCGATGCGGCGAAGCAGCTCGTCACGATGCTGCCGATCGACAAGAAGAAGGTAAGGCTTAAAGATGCGGGGTTCCCGAAGCTGGTCTGGGAACAGACCCCCTTCTATCTCCGCTGGATGAAGGTTCCGGTCGTAAAGGCAAAGGTCGGCCCGAAGATCCTCACCCTGATGGCGGATGAGACCGCTTTCCAACAGCTTCCGCTGAAGCAGGAGTGCAAGGTAATTGTGAGCGGCATCTACATTGTCGAAGTGAAGGGCGTTCGCGGCGGTGCGGTTCCCGCAGTGCCGAAGAAGCGCTCCCTCATGGACCGCATCCTTCGCAGAAGATAACACAAAAAACAGCAGGCGCGTGAGCGCCTGTTTTTTTTGTGTCCCATACTCTGTTGTCCGTTCTCAGGCCTCTCCCCAATCCACGTGCCGCGCGCGTATCTCAACCGCCATCTCGCAGTCCTTTAAGAACTCATCGCCCACATCCATCGCATAGACCACTTCCGCACGGATACAATCCTCCGAAACATTGATGCGGAGATCCGAGGTCTTGATGCCGATCATAAAAACCCCGTAGGGCGTGCGATACTCACAAAGCGTTCTCTGCGCACAGTTTAAGAAACGCAGCTCCGCCGTGCAGGCGCCGTGCTTTTCGATACACATAGAGTCCGCGTCTATCCTAAGGGTATTTTCGGTTCCGAAGCCCGGGTCATCCAGGGGCTCTTCGTAATAAATCTCGTGTACCCCATCTTCGCTGAGGCGGTAGCGCCCGGGCACGAGGAGCTCCACATCTTCGCTCTCGCCGCCAAAAAGGTGCTTGCCGCCGATGGTCACCAGCACATCTTCCGTCATCGCCGTCTCTCTTTGTCAATATTCTTCGATTTCGATTTTTTTTGCCTCGAGTCTCTCCGTCGGCAAAATGGAATTCGCAAAGTCCCGAAAATTCTCGGCAAGGTCGCTCACATAGAAGCGATACTTGCCCTCCATATTGCCGTCCCCCGGGTTTAAGAGCTTTTCCCGCGCGAGTATTTCCTTTAACTCGAGCGCTGTCTCATAAGCCGGGTTCACGAGTTTCACCTGATCCCCCATGATGCGCCCGATTGCGCTGCGAAGCAGCGGATAATGCGTGCAGCCGAGCACCAAGGTGTCCACATACTTTTCCTTTAACTCCTGCAGATAGCGCGCGGCGAGTTCATCCGTCACACTGTCGTGTAGGAGCCCCTCCTCGACCAGCGGCACAAACATGGGGCAGGCCTTCTGAAATACGCGGAGACCGGGGGATATGCTCTCGATCACCTTCGGGTAAATCTCGGAGGATATGGTGCCCCGCGTTCCGATGACGCCGATACGACCGTTTTCGGTCGCGCGCACGGCGCTCAGCGCGCCGGCGTAAATCACGCCGATTACGGGGATATCGTTCTCATCGGCAAGGGTCTTTAAGGCGTGGGAACTCGCCGTGTTGCAGGCAATCACAATGGCCTTCACACCCTTGGTCTTTAAAAAGCGCACAATCTGCCGCGAATAGCGGATGACCGTATCCCGCGACTTTGCGCCGTAGGGCAGCCGCGCCGTGTCTCCGAAATAGACCATGCGCTCATCCGGAATCTGCCGCATCAGCTCTCTCACAACCGTGAGACCGCCGACGCCGGAGTCAAACACACCGATCGGGGCGCGCGCATCTATGGTGAACTGCTCGCGGCGTTCCCGCTTCGGCACATAGAGTTTGACCGGATCCTGCTCGTCAAACGCCTCGCCGCTCATTTAGGCCTCTCTCCAGCGCGAGCTCCATGAGCTCCTTGACCAGCGCCTTCTTGTCCTTGCCGCGCGCCTCAAAGAGCATGGGATACATGCTGATCGAGGTGAAGCCCGGCATGGTATTGATCTCGTTAAAGATGACCTTGCCCTCTGCGGTCACAAAGAAGTCTACACGGGACAGACCGTAGCCGTCGAGCGCCTCAAAGATGCGCACCGCCGAAGCGCGCACTTCCTCCGCGCTGCCCGCCGGAAGTTCCGGATCCACTACGGTCTTCGACTCCTGGCTGAAGTACTTGGCGTCGTAGTCATAGAAATCGGCCGCAGCCAAAATCTCGCCGACACCGCTCGCCTGTACCGGGCGCGCGCCGCCGCCGAGTACCGCGCACTCAATTTCACGTCCCACAATGCACTCCTCAACCAGAATGCGACTGTCAAAACGCGCCGCCTCGCGGAAGGCCTCGGAGAGCTCCTCTCTGCCGTGCACCTTGGTCACGCCGCAGCTGGAGCCCGCGTTACAGGGCTTTACAAAGACCGGGTAGGAGAAGCGGCTCTCGGTGCGCTCAATGACGGCGCACATATCCTTTAACATCTCCCGCGTCACCAGGAGAAAGTCCGCCTGGGTGATGCCGAG